>NZ_JALPKN010000215.1 GCF_023630195.1 Actinotalea sp. C106
TCCCCGCCGAGGAGGCGGCTGCGCTCGCGGTGAGCGCCTGGGCTCCGTGGCAGGTGCTGCTCGGCGCGCTCGGCGACGCCCCCTGGTGCGGCCGACTGCGCCTCGACGCGGCACCCTGGGGTGCCGGCTACCTCGTCGTGGACTGGACCCCCGACGGCGGGACGGGCGCCCGGTGAGCGGCGAGCCTCGGGTCGTGGCGGTGGTGGGCCCCACGGCGACCGGGAAGTCCGACCTCGGCCTGGCCCTCGCCGAGCACCTGGGCGGAGAGGTGGTCAACGCCGACGCCATGCAGCTCTATCGCGGGATGAACATCGGCACCGCCAAGCTCACCCCCGCCGAGCGGCGAGGGGTTCCTCATCACCAGCTCGACGTGCTCGACGTCGCCGAGGACGCCTCGGTCGCGGCCTACCAGCGGCACGCCCGGGCGGACCTCGACGCGGTCCGGACCAGGGCGCGCCGCCCCGTCGTCGTCGGGGGGTCGGGGCTCTACGTCCGGGCCCTGCTCGACCGTCTGACCTTCCCGCCCGCCGACGAGGCGGTGCGCGCCGCGCTCGAGGAACGGGCCCGCGAGCACGGTCCGGGCCTGCTGCACGACGAGCTGCGCGCGACCGACCCGGCCGCGGCTGGTCGTATCGAGCGGGCGAACACCCGCAGGATCGTCCGCGCCCTCGAGGTGATCACCCTGACCGGCCGTCCCTACAGCGCGACCCTGCCCGAGCACGTCTACGAGGTACCTGCTCTCCAGCTGGGCCTGGACTGCGACCGCACGCTGCTCGACGAGCGGATCCAGCATCGGGTCGAGCGCATGTGGGAGCGGGGCCTGGTCGCCGAGGTCCGTGAGCTCGCCGGGCCGGGGGGCGACGGCCTGGGACGGACAGCGACGAGGGCGGTGGGGTACGCCGAGGGGCTTGCCGTGCTGCGCGGTGACCTCACCGAGGCTGAGGCTCGCGCGGCCGTGGCGGCAGGGACGCGCCGGCTCGCGCGCAAGCAGATGGGCTGGTTCGGCCGGGACCCCCGCGTGCACTGGCTCGACGCGCAGGCCCCCGACCTCCTCGAGCAGGCCCTCGACCTCGTCGGCCGGGCGGAGCGCGGTGAGCTGCCCGACACGGGTGTCCGTCGCCGTACCCTCGGGTCATGAGCTCCACCACGGTGACCGCGACGACGACCCTCGGGCCCGGCCCGCGGCTGCAGGTCGCGAAGGGCCACGGCACCGAGAACGACTTCGTCCTGCTGCACGACCCCGACGGCCAGGTCGACCTCACCCCGGCCCTCGTGCGGGGGCTCGCGGACCGGCGTGCGGGCCTGGGGGGCGACGGCGTGATCCGGCTGGTGCGCAGCACGCACCTCGCCGAGGGGGCAGACGCCCTGGCCGAGGACGCGTCCGCCGTCTGGTTCATGGACTACCGCAACGGCGACGGGACCCTCGCCGAGATGTGCGGCAACGGCGTCCGTGTCGCGGCGCTGTTCGCCGAGCGCCTCGGGCTGTGGGACGGCACGGGGGCCCTCGTGCTCGGGACCCGAGCCGGGGTGCGCCGCGTGCACCGCGACCCCCAGGGCAGCGGTTGGTACGCCGTGGACATGGGGACCTGGAGCATGCCCGGGGGGGCGGGGTCGGCGGCCCAGGGGATGGACGCCGAGGTCGAGGTCCCCGGGCTCCCCGTCGTGCGCCCGGCGCTGAGCATCGACGTCGGGAACCCGCACACGGTGCTGGCCCTCGCGGATGTCGCTGAGCTCGCGGCCGCGGACCTGACCCGCCCGCCTGTCGTCAGCCCCGCCCCCGTGGCGGGGACCAACGTCGAGCTCGTGGTGCCCTTGGGCGAGGAGGCAGGGCCCGACGGCGAGGTCGTCGGGCGGCTGCGCATGCGGGTGCACGAGCGGGGGGTGGGGGAGACCCGCTCGTGCGGGACCGGGGCCTGCGCGGCCGCGATGGCCGTGCGGACCTGGGCGGGGGCCGAGGCACCGTCGACGTGGATGGTCGAGGTCCCGGGGGGCACGGTGCGAGTGACAGCCCTACCTGAGGGACGGGTCGAGCTGGCGGGACCGGCGCGCCTGGTCGCCGAGGGCGAGGTCGACCTCGACGCCCTCGTCCAGGACGCGGCGGCGAGCCCCTCCGCCTGAGGTCGCGACCCGGGTCGGTTCAGCCCGGTGAGCAGACCCGCAGCACCCGGTACCCCTTGGCGCTCGCGATCCTCTCGACGTCGGTGCCGAGCCTCTCGCCGATCCAGCGCTGCAGGGAGTCCGCGCCCAGGTTGCGTTGCACCACCAGGTGCGCGCTCGCGGCCTGCTCGAGCCGGGGCAGCCACTGCTCGAGCATCGCGTGCAGGGCCGGCTTGCCGATGCGGATCGGGGGGT
Source organism: Actinotalea sp. C106 (assembly GCF_023630195.1). GTDB lineage: Bacteria > Actinomycetota > Actinomycetes > Actinomycetales > Cellulomonadaceae > Actinotalea. Next base: position 2,353 of record NZ_JALPKN010000215.1, read on the forward strand.
TCGACCACAGCGCCGCGAAGGCCACCTCGGGCACCTCCTCGGGGCGGACCGCCCGGAGGTTGGTCAGCCCGAGGCGGGTGGCCGTCCCGCGCAGCAGGTCCAGGGCTCGCGCGTTGACGTCCACCGCCCACACGGTCGCCTCGGGGGAGGCCAGGGCCATCGTCAGGGCGACCGGGCCCCAGCCGCAGCCGAGGTCGAGCAGGTGACCGGTCGCCGGTGGGGGCGGAACGCTGCGGAGCAGCACCTGCGTCCCGAGGTCGATCCGTCCGGGGGAGAAGATGCCGGGCGCGGTGTCGACCACCACGTCGCGGCCGGCCAGGCGGATCGCCAAGGTCCGGCGCTCGTCCGCCGAGGCGGGCTCGGCGGTGAAGTAGTGGTCCTCGGGAGGAGGTCCTGGCTCGGGCACGGCGCGTACTCTACCGGCCACCGGTCGTCCGCTGTGCGAGGAATTGCCTCGCCGCAGGCCCTGCCGCGTGCCACCCTGGGACTCCCGACGAGAGGTGCCGATGACCGACCCGACGACCGACCCCACCCCCGGTGACCTGGACGACCACGACGGCGTGGACCGCCAGCGCGACGCCCGTGAGCTCGCCGACGCCGTCGTGGCGCGCGTGCTGGCGCGGGCGGGCACGGCCCTCGACCTCGGAGGCACCCGCCTCTCCGAGAGCGACGGTGACCAGCTCGACCGGGCCGACCGCGCCGCCCTGCGCCGCGTGGCGGGTCTGTCGACCGAGCTCGACGACGTCACCGAGGTCGAGTACCGGCAGCTACGCCTCGAGAAGGTCGTGCTCGCGGGCATCTGGACCAAGGGCACCGCCGAGGACGCCGAGGTCTCGTTGCGCGAGCTCGCCGCCCTCGCCGAGACCGCCGGCTCGCAGGTCCTCGACGGCGTCCTGCAGCGACGTCAGAACCCTGACCCCGGGACCTACCTCGGGTCGGGCAAGGCCGCCGAGCTCGCGGAGATCGTCCAGGCGACAGGGGCCGACACCGTCATCATCGACGCCGACCTGGCCCCCTCCCAGCGCCGTGCCCTCGAGGACATCGTGCGCATCAAGGTGATCGACCGCACCGCGCTGATCCTCGACATCTTCGCCCAGCACGCCAAGTCGCGGGAGGGCAAGGCTCAGGTCGAGCTGGCCCAGCTCGAGTACCTGCTGCCGCGCCTGCGCGGCTGGGGCGAGTCGATGTCCCGCCAGGCCGGTGGACGGGTCGCGGCCGGTGCCGGGATCGGGTCCCGCGGACCCGGTGAGACCAAGATCGAGCTCGACCGTCGTCGGATCCGCACCCGGATGTCCAAGCTGCGCCGCGAGATCGCGGCGATGACCCCGGCGCGGGCCACGCAGCGCTCCTCGCGTCGTCGCCGGCACGTGCCTTCGGTCGCGATCGCGGGCTACACGAACGCCGGCAAGTCGAGCCTGCTGAACCGGCTCACGGGGGCCGGCGTGCTGGTCGAGAACGCGCTGTTCGCGACCCTCGACCCGACGGTCCGCCGGGCGCAGACCCCGGACGGCCGCGACTACACCCTGGCCGACACCGTGGGGTTCGTCCGCTCCTTGCCGACCCAGCTGGTCGAGGCCTTCCGGTCGACCCTCGAGGAGGTCGGGGAGTCCGACCTGCTGCTCCACGTCGTCGACGTCTCCCACCCGGACCCCGAGGGGCAGATCGCCGCCGTGCGCGCGGTCCTCGCCGAGATCGAGGGGGTCGACGACGTGCCCGAGCTCATCGTGCTCAACAAGGCCGATGTGGCCGACCCCGAGGTGGTCGACCGGCTGCGCCGGCGGGAGCCGCGGTCTGTCGTGGTCTCGGCCTACACCGGCGCCGGGATCGACGACCTGCGCGAGCGGGTCGCGGCCCAGCTGCCGCGCCCCGAGGAGCTGGTCGAGGTGGTCGTCCCCTACGGCCGCGGTGACCTCGTGAGCCGGGTGCACAGCGAGGGCGAGATCCACACCGAGCGGCACCTGGAGGCCGGGACCGCGCTGCGCGCCCTGGTCGACCCGGATCTCGCCGCCGAGCTGCGTTCTGCCTCCGTGGCCTGATCCCGGCGTGGGCTCGGGCGTCCCCGCGAGCGCCTAGGCTTCCCCGGTGACTGCGCGCCCGGACCCGGACCCCTCGGAGAGCCTGGCCGACGGCACGGCGGGGACGGAGCCCTCCGAGGCCGCGCCCGGGGGAGCCGAGGCACCGCCCGTCCTGCAGCTGCTCGACCAGGCGGTGGGAGCCCTGGGCGGTCGGCCCCGCGAGGGCCAGCAGCAGATGGCGAGCGCCGTCGCCGAGGCGATCGAGCACCGCGAGCACCTGCTCGTCCAGGCCGGCACGGGGACCGGGAAGTCCCTCGGCTACCTGGTCCCGGCCGTGCGGCACGCGGTCCTGGCCGAGGAGCGGGTGGTCGTCTCGACCGCGACCCTCGCACTGCAGCGGCAGGTCATGACCCGTGACCTCCCTCTCGTCGCGCAGGCCGTGACCCCGTCCCTGCCCCGCGAGCCCCAGATCGCCCTGCTCAAGGGGTGGCACAACTACGTGTGCGCCCAGAAGGTCGCAGGCGGGTACCCCCAGGACGAGCCCGGGACGCTCTTCGACGCCGCCTTCGGTGAGGCGCCCGGCGCCGCGGACCACCCCGGCGGTGACGAGGGCGACGGGGACGGGGCCGGCAAGCTCGGTCGGCAGGTGGTGCGCCTTCGCGAGTGGGCCCAGGAGACGGTCACGGGCGACCGCGACGACTGCGTCCCCGGGGTCTCGGACCGAGCGTGGCGTCAGGTCTCGGTCACGGCCATGGAGTGCCTGGGGCCCAAGTGCCCGATGATCGACGAGTGCTTCCCCGAGCAGGCCCGCGCCCGGGCTCGGGAGGCCGATGTGGTCGTGACCAACCATGCGATGCTGGGCATCGCGGCCGGCGGGTCACCCGGGGTGCTGCCCGAGCACGAGGTGCTCGTCGTCGACGAGGCCCACGAGCTCGCTGAGCGGGTCACCGCCCAGGCCACCGTCGAGCTCTCCGCGGTGAGCATCGAGCAGGCCGCACGCCTGGCCCGTCGGCACGGCGGAGTTCTCACCACCGACCTCGACACCGCGGGGCAGGGGCTCGGGGCCGTGCTCGCGGGCCTGCCGGAAGGGCGCCTGCGCGGAGGGCTGCCCGGCGACGTGGCCCTGGCCGTCGACGCGGTGCGCGACGCG
>NZ_JALPKN010000216.1 GCF_023630195.1 Actinotalea sp. C106
CGGCCGCTCAGACCGTGCTGCAGGTGCCGCGACCGGCGGCGCAGGCGCGTCTGCCGGCGGGTTGCTCTCGACCGCCGCCGTCGAGGCGGCCTCGCGGGCCAGGCGAAGCTCGCGCCGGGTCATCGGCACGGGGGCCTGCTCCGTCATCCGGGGGGTCCTTGCTGTCGTCGAGTCACGGTCGAGCCGGGTGGGGGGATCCACTGCGAGCCGTAACGAGGGTGTCGGCGCATCTGATCCCGAACTCAAGGGTCTGTACGGGTGAATCACAGGATCTCCACGTCGATCGGGTCAGTCGCCGGTCAGGACCGGGGCGCGCCCGCCAGGAAGCGCTTCACCGGGGAGGTGGCACCGCAGCACGGCGGCTCAGCCGGCTGGCCGGCGCGGTCGTGGGCGACGCGAGCTGCTCCCCGGGGCCGATGGCACGGAACCGCAGATAGGCTCGCGCCATGCGTCGACGGTGGGAGGTCCGACAGCTCGCCCGTCGGGCGATGGGCGGGTCTCAGGGGATCCAGGTGGGGGCCAGGGCCTACGACGCGGGGATCGACGACATCGTGGCTCGCGGGGCCCTCGAGCTGGGCCTGCGGATCGGCGAGGCGATGCTGTCGCTCGGCGCCGCGGCTGCCGACGTGACCGCGGCCATCCAACGGGTGGTGCGTACCTTCGGCCTCGACGGGTGCCAGGTCGAGCTCACGTTCACCGCGATCACCGTCTCCTACGACCGCGGGGTCCTGGTCGCACCGGTCACCGTGATGCGCCTCGTGCGGGACCGGGTGGTCGACTACGGCCGGCTCGCGGGCGTGATCGCTGTCGCTGACGAGGTGGCGGGGGACGACCTCAGCGGCGAGGACGCCGTCGACCGGCTCGAGTGGGCGCACGGCGAGCTCGACAGCGTCATCGCCGCCCCGCGCTCCTACCGGCGCTGGGTCGTGACCGTGGCCCTGGCTGCCCTGGCCGGGAGCGTCGCGCTGCTGCTCGGTGGTGGGGTGGGTGTGGCTCTGGTGGCCGGAGCGACGACCGCGACCATCGACCGGGTCACGTGGGCGTTGTCCCGCTGGGGCCTGCCCCCGTTCTACGTGCAGATCGTCGGTGCGGGCCTGGTGACCACCGTCGCCATCACGCTCCTGATCGTCGTCCCGCACCTGCCCGTCGAGATCGAGGTCCTCCCCCCAGCCCTGGTCGTCGCCTCCGGCATCGTCGTCCTCCTGGCAGGGCTGTCCCTCGTCGGGGCGGCGGAGGACGCGCTGAGCGGCTTCCCCCTGACGGCCGCCGCGCGGTCCTTCGAGGTCGTCGTCCTGACGCTCGGCATCGTCGTGGGCATCGGCGGCGTGCTCGACATCGCGCGGCGGGCCGGGGTGCAGCTCGAGGTCATCCAGGTGCCCCCGACGACGACGCCTCTGCTGCTCCAGGGCTTCGCGGCGGCGGTCGTGGCGTTGTCCTGGGCGATCGCCTCGTACGCACGCCCGAGGGCGGTGCTCGTCGCCGGGGCTGCCGGGGCGATCGCCTGGATCGTCAGCACGCTCCTGCTCGGCTCCGGCATCGGGCCCGCGGTGGCCGGTGCGGTCGCGGCCCTCGCCGTCGGCTTCCTCAGCGAGACGTTCGCCCCGCGGTTCGGCGTCCCGTCGATCGTGGCCTCCGTGTGCGGCATCGTTCCGCTGCTCCCGGGGCTCGCCGTCTACCGAGGGATGTTCCAGATCGTCAACGACCCGCAGGCCGGTCTGATCATCGGGGCCACGGTGCTGCTCGGAGCGGCGATGATCGGTCTGGGGCTCGCCGCGGGCGTCACCCTGGGCGAGTTCCTCGCGTCACCGCTGCGCCTGGGGACCCGGAACCGTCGCGCGCCGACCGAGCAGTGAGGGTCAGGCCGGCGGGATGCGACCGATGATCGCCTGGGCTGCGGCCGTCACACGCGCCCTGTCGTAGGTGACCTGGAAGTCGAACTCACGGTCGCGGTCCGCACAGTCGTCCCCGCGGTCCCGAGCCACCAGCGCGACGGCGTCGTGGGCACCGAGCACCACGACGGTCCACTCGGCAGCCAGCGGGTCCGCGGCGGCGAGGTCCACCCCCCGCACACCGGGCACGGGACTCGGTGGCATGTTGCGCCCCAAGGCGCTGACCAGAGGCAGCTCGGCGGCGAGCTGCGTGTAGCGCCGCGCCGTCGCGGGCGTGAAGTGGCGCGCGTCCTGGAAGCATGCGAGGAGCAGCGGGGGGACCCGCGCCTGCCGTGCGGTCTGCTCGACCGTCATGGACAGCGGCAGCAGCAGGTGCTTGGGCGCGCGCCGCAGGGCGCCGGTCGCGCGCAGGTCGAACGGGGTTGCGCGGAGCCGCTGCGCCACCGGGTTGGGCTCGAACCGTGCCGGCTCGTGGTGGGTCTCGTGCAGCGCTGGACCCGGTCGGCCCCAGTACCAGCCCTGCCCGAGGGTCGCCCCCAGCACCAGCGCTCGCGTGAGGTCCGCGGCGGTCTCGATCCCTTCCGCGACGACCTCCGCCCCGGTGGACTCGGCGTAGGCCCGGACGGCACCCGCGACCGCGATGGTCCGCATGTCCTCGACGCTGCGGAGCAGCCCGAGATCGAGCTTGACCACCTCGGGCTGGAGCACCGGGATGAAGGCCAGGGACTCCGGGACCGCCCCCACGTCGTCGAGGGCGATCGCGCACCCGGCGGCGCGCAGCCGCTCGGCCAGGGCGAGCATGCCGGCCGGGTCGGCCGCGAGGGCGCGCTCGGTGATCTCGACGACCGCCTGCACCCCGGCCCCCCTCCGCGCGAGCGCGTCGAGCACGACCTCAGGGCTGCTGCTCAACGTCGAGGGCTCGACGTTGACGAAGAGCGTGGTCGGGGAGCGCAGCGAGCTCGCGGCGGCGAGCGAGTGCCGTAGCGACAGCTGCTCGAGCTCGGCCAGCTGACCGCCGGCGCGGGCGCCGTCGAGCAGGGCGACGGGCGACTCGTACGCGCTGCCCCGAGGGCCGCGGAGCAGAGCCTCGTGGCCGACCTGGGCCCCCGAGTCGAGGTCCACCAGAGGCTGGTAGACGCAGCTCAGCGCCTCCGGGCTGAGGACGTCCGCCGGCAGCGCGGAGGGAGGAATGATCAGGTCCAGGTCAGGCACGTCGCTCCCATCGGCCGTCGGGGCCTCGGCGTGATCCATTCTTGCTCGCGGACCTCCGGCCGTCCTGGGGAGGGCATCTGCCCTGCTGGTCGGGGCGGACCGGGTGAATCCTCCGCTGGCCGGTGGTCGCGCGACGAGGCAGGCTTGCTCGGACGTCTATAGTCGCGGCTGCAGGGCGACGCCGGGCCGCCCCGGGAGCCGAAGGCACCGCAGCCGTGGGAAGGGGAGCCGTGTCGTTCGACCTCGACCCGTGCCGTGTCTTCGCCGAGTCCGGCGAGCTGCTCGCCGAGGGCTTCGTCCGCGAGCAGGACGAGGACGGGCTCCTCGTCGAGGCCGACCACTTCACCGGGTCGTGGCTCGAGGAGGGGGATACGGCCGTGGTGCAGGTGATGAGCGCCGTACGCGGCGAGGTCACCTACGACGCGGTGGTGACCTTGAGCGTGGCCCGCCGCATCGGCCTCGGAGGGCTGCGGCTGCGGGAGGCGGTGCAGAAGCGCTCGGCGGTCAGGGTGCCCACCTCGCTGCCGCACCGGGTCACCCATCGCTACGAGGGCCGCGAGAGGATCGAGCTCGAGCAGCCGCTCGACGTGGTGGTCATCGACGTGAGCGCCCACGGCCTGCGGCTGCAGTGCGCCCAGCAGATCGAGGGCGGCACCGACCTCGAGCTCGAGCTGACCGTGACCGGGACGCCGATGCCCGTCGTCGTGCACGTGCTGCGAAGCATGGACAACCGTCAGGGCTACGCGCACGGGTGCACCTTCGTCCGGATGAGCGAGAAGGACGAGGACGATCTCTTCACCTTCGTCCTCGCCGAGCAGCGGCGCCAGCGCGCGCAGCGGATGGACGCGCTCGAAGGGTAGTTGATCGCTCACGTATCCTGCGAGACGCGGCAGCCGAGCGGCTGGACGTGACCCGTCCCAGGAGGAGACCGATGAGCGGCCCCAAGCGAGCGAGCGCCAAGGACGAGCGGCGTGCCCGGCTCGCCGAGATCCAGTCCGAGCAGCGGCGCGCCGAGCGCCGACGGACCAGGATCATCGTGGGCGTGTCCGCGGGTGTCGCGCTGGCGCTGATCATCCCGGCCGCGATCGTGATCGTGGACGCGCAGCAGCGCCAGAGCGAGGTCCAGGCGCTGGCCGAGCAGCCGATCGACGGCGTCGCCGAGTTCGAAGAGCTCACCGCCAACCACGTGGCGGGGCCGGTCGACTACACGCAGACGCCTCCCGTGGGCGGCGACCACGACGCGACGTGGCAGAACTGCGGCTTCTACGAGGCCCCCGTCACTGACGTCCACGCGGTGCACTCCCTCGAGCACGGGGCTGTCTGGATCACCTACTCGACCGACCTGCCCGAGGACCAGATCGACACCTTGCGCAGCCTCACCGAGCAGCACCCGTACCTGCTGGTGAGCCCCTACGAGGGCCTGGACGCGCCGGTCGTGGCGAGCGCCTGGGGTCTGCAGCTCGAGCTCGACACCGTCGACGACGACCGCCTCGAGCCCTTCCTGCTGCGCTACCTGCAGGGCCCGCAGACCCTCGAGCCCGGAGCTGCGTGCCAGGGCGGCGTCGGCGCGTGACGGAGTCCGTGGCCCGGGACGAGGCCGCCGCCGCACCGGACCGGCGGCCGGTCGCGGTCGTCGTGGTGGCTGTGGTCGCCCTCGCTGCGGGTGTGGCGCTGGGGCTGCTCGCCGCGGGCGGCCTGCTGCGCCCGGCGGTCCCTGCCGAGGGGTCTGCCGACGTGGGCTTCGCGCGGGACATGCAGACCCACCACGACCAGGCGGTGCAGATGGCCGTCCTGGTGCGAGAGGGCTCCGAGGACGAGACGGTCCGCACCCTGGCCCTGGACATGCTGCTCACCCAGCGCCAGCAGCAGGGCCAGATGTTCGGGTGGATCTCGACCTGGGGCCTGCCCCAGGCCTCGACGTCGACCATGGCCTGGATGGGCGAGGAGCACCACGCCCCGGGCTCGACGGCGAAGGACATGCCCGGCATGGCGACGCAGGAGCAGCTCGACGCCTTGGGCTCGGCCGAGGGGGCGCAGGCGGAGCGCATCTTCCTGACCCTGATGATCCCGCACCACCGGGGTGGGGTCGAGATGGCCGAGGTCGCCCTCGAGCGGGCGCAGCAGCCGGAGGTGCTGCGCCTCGCCGAGTCGATCGTCGTGGCCCAGGAGGCCGAGATCGCCGTGCTCGAGCAGATGCTGGACGAGCGGGGCGGTCCGGCCGAGGTTCCCGCGGCCTCCTGAGCCGCCGGCTCTCAGGCCTCCTGGCGGGGGCGGCGGGTGCGCTCGTCCTCGGGCCGACCGCGGTCCCGACGGGGCCCGGATCCGGCCGGGCCGTGGTGGGTGCCCTGGTGCGCGGTGGTCCGCGCCGGGGGCCGCTGCCG
>NZ_JALPKN010000217.1 GCF_023630195.1 Actinotalea sp. C106
GCAGGTCGGCCCAGCCCCGGCAGCGCAGCGCGGGGTCGGCGGTCTCGGCGCTCGCGGGCGGCTCGCCGTCGGGCACGTCCCACAGGCCCTCGGTGAACGAGTCGCCCAGGGCGACGTAGCGGGTCCAGGCCATGCGGTGCTGCCTCCGGGGTTCGTGCTCGTGGGCCCTCAGGCTACGACGACGGCGCGGCCACCCGGCCCCAGTCCACCGGGGGGGCACCCTGCTCGGCGAGGAGGGCGTCGACCCGGCTGAACGGTCGCGAGCCGAAGAACCCGCGCGAGGCCGAGAGCGGGCTGGGGTGCGGTCCGGCGACCACGGGCACCTCGCCCAGCACGGGCTGCAGGGTCTGCGCCTGGCGTCCCCAGAGCACCGCGACCAGGGGACCGCCCCGCTCGGCCAGGGACCGCACGGCGTGGTCGGTGACCTCCTGCCAGCCCAGGTCGCGGTGCGAGCCGGCCTCGCCCTCGCGCACGGTCAGGACGCGGTTGAGCAGCAGCACCCCCTGGTCGGCCCACCCGGTGAGGTCCCCCGACGGACCGGGGTCGACGCCGACGTCCTCGCGCAGCTCGCGGTAGATGTTCGCCAGGGACCGCGGGATCGGGCGGACCTCGCGGTCCACCGAGAAGGACAGTCCCACCGCGTGCCCAGGGGTGGGGTACGGGTCCTGCCCGACGACGAGGACGCGTACCTCGGCCATCGGTCGGGCGAAGGCGCGCAGGACGTCGCGCCCGGCCGGCAGGTAGCGTCGCCCGGCGGCGACCTCGGCCCGCAGCCTCTCGCCGAGGTGGCGGATCTGGGGCTCGACGGGGGCCAGGGCCTCGGCCCAGTCGGGGGCCATGAGCTGGTCGAGGTCGGCGGGCAGCACGGGTCGACCCTAGCCCCGGGACGAATGACACCCGTGTCATTCGCGGTCTACCATGGGCTCGCACCACTGGCAGCGACGAGCACGACGGATCTGGAGGGCACATGGACGCCACGGCGACCCTGACCGAGGTGAAGGGCTCTGCCTCGACGCCCCCCGGGCTCTCCGAGCGCGACCAGGAGATCCTCGCCTTCGAACGGCAGTGGTGGAAGTACGCGGGGGCCAAGGAGCAGGCGGTCCGCGAGCTCTTCGAGATGTCCGCCACGCGGTACTACCAGGTGCTCAACGCCCTGATCGACTCCCCGGCCGCCCTCGCCCACGACCCGATGCTCATCAAGCGTCTGCGTCGGCTCCGTTCCTCGCGCCAGCGGGCCCGGACAGCGCGTCGTCTGGGCGTCGACGGCTGATGCCCGGCTGGGACCGCTAGCCTGTCCGCCGTGAGATCCGGCGACTACCCCTACCCGGCGGACGACTTCGACCAGGTGTCGACCGTCGGTCCGCGGGGCGCGCACCGCGCCCCCCGCTCCCGCTGGTCCCGGTGGTGGCCTTTCGCGGTGGTCCTCGTGGTCCTGCCCGTCCTGGCCTTCGGCCTGGTGACGTGGCTCTCCGACTGGCGTGGCCTGACGGGCACCGACGACCCCGTGATCACGGCCCCCGTGGATCCCGAGGAGGAGGCGGCCGAGGAGCCCGAGGAGGGTGCTCCGGCCGAGACGGAGGAGCCCGCCGAGCCCGAGGAGCCGGCCGAGGAGCCCGAGCCCGAGCCCGAGCCTGAGCCTGACCTCACGCGCCCGGTCGAGGTGTTCAACGCGACCTCGATCACGGGTCTCGCGGGGGGCGCCGCCGAGCGGCTCGAGACAGCAGGCTTCGTGGACGTCGCCGCCGGCAACTGGACGGGAGCCAGCCCTGAGGCGTCCTCGGTCCTCTACGGCTCGGAGGAGGACCTCGCGACCGCGCAGGCCGCGGCCGACGCCCTCGGCATCGGCGTGGTCGAGATCTCTGCCGAGGCCGCGGACGGCATCGTCGTCGTGCTGGGCGGCGACTACCAGGCCTGATCCGTCTCGGCTGTCGACCTCCGCCGTGGGTGCGTAGGCTCGTCTGACCGAGGCATGAGGACAGGAGCACGCATGGCCCAGGGCACCCTGACGCGGACGACGATCGACGAGGGCGTCGGGGTCGTCGGTGCCCGCTGATCCCGTGGACGTCGTCGTCGTAGGGTCCGGGCCCAACGGCCTGGCGGCCGCCGTCACCCTCGCCCGGTCCGGGCTCTCCGTCCGGGTCCTCGAGGCCCAGCCCTCGATCGGCGGGGGAGCCCGCACGGTCGAGGGCCTCGTGCCGGGGGTCGTGCACGACCTGTGCTCGGCCGTCCACCCGCTGGCCCTCGCCTCCCCCTTCTTCCGCCGCTTCGACCTCGGTGCCCGGGGCGTCGACCTGGTGGCCCCCGAGGTCTCCTACGCCCAGCCGCTGCTCGGTGGCTCGGCGGGCCTCGCCTACCGCTCCCTCGAGCGCACCGTCGTCGGCCTCGGGCCCGACGGCGTCGCGTGGCGCCGCCTGTTCGAGCCCCTGGTCGAGCACGCGGACGCCGTGGTCGAGGCGGTCCTGGGGGACCACCGGCGGCTCCCGCGGGACCTCGTCAGCGCGGTGCGCTTCGGCCTGCGCACCCTCGAGCAGGGCCTCGGCGTCACCTGGGACCGCCGGTTCACCGGCCCCCAGGCCCCGGCCCTGCTCACCGGGGTCGCCTCGCACGCGATCACCCCCCTGCCCTCCCTCGCCGCGGCCGGGACGGCCCTGCTCCTCGGCACGCTCGCCCACGCCCCGGGCTGGTCGGTGCCGGTGGGCGGGACCCAGGCCATCACGGACGCCCTCGTCGCCGACCTGCAGGCCCACGGCGGCGTGGTCGAGACCGGTCGCGAGGTGCGCCGGTTCGAGGACCTGGGGCGTGCCCGGGCGTACGTCTTCGACACCACCCCGGGCACGGTCGAGCAGGTGATGGGCGAGAGGCTGCCCGCGCGGGTGCGCCGCGGGCTGCGCCGGTACCGCCACGGGAACGCGGCGGCCAAGGTCGACCTGGTGCTCTCGGGCCCGGTGCCCTGGACCGATCGCGCGATCGGCGAGGCGGGCACGGTGCACGTCGGCGGCTCACGCGAGCAGCTCGTCAGGACCGAGCACGAGGTCGCCCACGGCCGGCACCCCGACGAGCCGGTCATCCTGCTCAGCGACCCCACCGTGGCCGACCCCTCGCGCCTGGGGCCCGACGGGATCCGGCCCGTGTGGACCTACACCCACGTGCCGGCTGGGTCCCCGCGAGACATGACCGAGGCGGTCCTGGACCAGCTCGAGCGCCACGCCCCCGGGGTGCGGGACCTCGTCGTCGCCGCGCGGGGCATCCCGGCGGCCGAGATGTCCGAGCACAACGCGAACTACGTCGGCGGGGACATCTCGGCCGGGGCGATCACGCTGCCGCGCATGCTCGTCGGCCCGATGGCCTCGCCCGACCCCTACCGGGTGGGTCCGGCCGGGGTGTACCTGTGCTCGGCCGCGGTGCCCCCGGGCCCCGGGGTGCACGGCATGGGCGGGTGGCACGCCGCGCGCCGGGTGCTCGCGGACCGCTTCGGCGTGCTGACACCGCCGGACCTCGCCCCGGACGCCTGAGCTGCCTTGCACTCTCGGGTCGAGAGTGCCAATAATGAGTTAGCACTCTCGACCCGAGAGTGACAGAAACATCTGGCCCCTCGATGAGGGCCGGGCCCCGGCGGGACGTGACCGCCGCTGACCGGTCCGTCCGTCGCGGGCATCGCGGGCCAGCACCACCGCCACAACCGGAGGACCATCCGAATGGCCAAGATCATCGCCTTCGACGAGGAGGCCCGCCGCGGCATGGAGCGGGGCATGAACGCCCTGGCTGACGCCGTCAAGGTCACCCTCGGCCCCAAGGGCCGCAACGTCGTGCTCGAGAAGAAGTGGGGCGCCCCCACGATCACCAACGACGGCGTCTCCATCGCCAAGGAGATCGAGCTCGAGGAGCCGTTCGAGAAGATCGGCGCCGAGCTCGTCAAGGAGGTCGCCAAGAAGACGGACGACGTCGCTGGCGACGGCACCACCACCGCCACCGTGCTCGCCCAGGCGCTCGTCCGTGAGGGCCTGCGCAACGTCGCCGCCGGCGCCAACCCGATCGCCCTCAAGAAGGGCATCGAGAAGGCCGTCGACGCCGTCACCGCGGAGCTGCTCAAGGCCGCCGTCGAGGTCGAGACCAAGGAGCAGATCGCTGCGACCGCCGGCATCTCCGCCGGTGACCCCGCGATCGGCGAGCTCATCGCCGAGGCGATGGACAAGGTCGGCAAGGAAGGCGTCATCACGGTCGAGGAGTCCAGCGCGCTGGGCCTCGAGCTCGAGCTGACCGAGGGCATGCGCTTCGACAAGGGCTTCCTCTCGGCCTACTTCGTCACCGACGCCGAGCGCCAGGAGGCCGTCCTCGAGGATGCCTACGTGCTCCTCGTCGAGGGCAAGATCTCGAACGTGAAGGACCTGCTGCCCCTGCTGGAGAAGGTCATCCAGTCCGGCAAGCCGCTCTTCATCATCGCCGAGGACATCGAGGGCGAGGCTCTCGCCACCCTCGTCGTCAACAAGATCCGCGGCACGTTCAAGTCGGTCTCGGTCAAGGCCCCCGGCTTCGGCGACCGTCGCAAGGCGATGCTGCAGGACATGGCCATCCTCACCGGTGGTCAGGTCATCTCGGAGACCGTCGGCCTCAAGCTCGAGAACGCGGGCCTGGAGCTGCTCGGCCAGGCGCGCAAGGTCGTCGTCACCAAGGACGAGACGACCATCGTCGAGGGCCTGGGCGACGCCGACCAGATCGCCGGCCGGGTCGCGCAGATCCGCGCCGAGATCGAGAACTCGGACTCGGACTACGACCGCGAGAAGCTCCAGGAGCGCCTCGCGAAGCTGGCTGGCGGCGTGGCCGTCATCAAGGCCGGTGCCGCGACCGAGGTCGAGCTCAAGGAGCGCAAGCACCGCATCGAGGACGCCGTGCGCAACGCGAAGGCGGCCGTCGAAGAGGGCATCGTCGCCGGTGGTGGCGTGGCCCTCATCCAGGCGGGCAAGACGGCCTTCGAGTCGCTCGAGCTCGTCGGTGACGAGGCGACCGGTGCGCGCATCGTGAAGTTCGCGCTCGACGCCCCGCTCAAGCAGATCGCCATCAACGCCGGCCTCGAGGGCGGCGTCGTGGCGGAGAAGGTCCGCAACCTCCCTATCGGTCACGGCCTCAACGCCGCGACCGGGGACTACGAGGACCTGCTCGCGGCCGGCGTCAACGACCCGGTCAAGGTCACCCGCTCGGCGCTGCAGAACGCGGCGTCGATCGCGGCCCTGTTCCTCACGACCGAGGCGGTCGTGGCGGACAAGCCCGAGCGGCACGCCCCGGCGCCCGGTGGCGACGGCGGCGGCATGGGCGGGATGGACTTCTGATCCGTTGATCAGAGTCTGACCAGCACTCAGCACGCCGACGGCGGGCGTCCCCCTCGGGGGGCGCCCGCCGTTCGTGTGCCCGGCGACGACGCCGTGGGTGCACGCCCGTCGCGGCGGCCACGCGTGGGGGAGGACGGCGTCAGCGCCCGTGCC
>NZ_JALPKN010000218.1 GCF_023630195.1 Actinotalea sp. C106
CGACGGGTGGCCGCCGCCCTGGCCTCCCGTGCCTCGACGGCCCTGCGCGACGCCCCCGTCCTCGCGGCGCGCGCCGACCGCGTGGCCGAGCTCATTGAGGGGGTCGCCCTGCTCGAGGACCTGCCTCCGCTCCAGCGGGTGCACGGTGACTACCACCTGGGGCAGGTCCTGCACGCCCCCGAAGGATGGCGCGTCCTGGACTTCGAGGGCGAGCCCCAGGCGCCTGCCGCCGAGCGCACCCGGCCCGACCTCGCGCTGCGCGACCTCGCCGGGATGCTCCGCTCTGTCGACTACGCCGCCGCCGTGGGCGGCGCCGAGGACCCGCAGTGGTCGACGCGGGCGCGGGAGCGGCTCGTCGCCGGGTACCTCGACGCCGCGGGCGAGGGCAGCACGGCGAGCGGCACGACCGTCCAGCTCCTGCGCGCCCTCGAGCTCGACAAGGCGCTCTACGAGGTCGTGTACGAGTCGCGCAACCGCCCCGACTGGGTGCACATCCCCCTCGACGCCGTCGACCGGCTCCTGGGCGCGACCGGCTGAGCAGCGGGCGGGCGAACCGCCCCTCGCCAGCCGTGCGGGGCGATGCCCACCGTGGCAGGGTGGGCACATGAGGCCCCCCGAGACGCCGTCCACCCCACCGACCTCGGCGACCACGGGCGCACCGCCTGCCGCCGTGACCGACCTGACCTCCGGGACCCCTGCGCCAGGGGGCCCTCGGCCGATCAGCCACGAGGAGCTCGATGCCGTGGTCGCGGGCACCCACTGGGACCCGCACCGCGTCCTCGGCGCCCACCTCGACACCGACGCCGCCGGCTCCGCGAGGGTGACCATCCGCGCGCTGCGGCCCCTCGCGGACGCCGTCACGGTGGTCACCACCGAGGGCGAGCACCCCGCCCAGCACGAGCACGGCGGGGTGTGGGTCTGCGTGCTCGAGCGCGACGAGATCCCCGACTACCGGCTGCACGTGACCTACGGCGAGGTCGTCACCACCGGCGACGACCCGTACCGGTTCCTGCCCACCCTGGGCGAGATGGACCTGCACCTCGTCGCCGAGGGGCGCCACGAGGAGCTGTGGACCGTCCTCGGCGCGAACCTGCGGAGCTACCCGAGCGTGCTCGGCGAGGTGCAGGGCACCGGGTTCGCCGTCTGGGCCCCGAACGCCCGCGCGGTGCGGGTGGTGGGCGACTTCAACCACTGGCAGGGCACCCCGCACGCGATGCGCGCCCTGGGCAGCACCGGGGTCTGGGAGCTGTTCGTGCCTGGCGTGGGTGCCGGCGCACGGTACAAGTTCGAGATCCTCAGCCAGGACGGTTCCTGGCGTCAGAAGGCGGACCCGATGGCCCGCGGCACCGAGGTACCCCCGGCGACCGCCTCGGTCGTCGTGGCCTCGGACCACACGTGGCACGACGAGGACTGGCTCGCGCGACGCAGCGAGGGCGACCCGCACCAGGGCCCGATGAGCGTCTACGAGGTGCACCTGGCGTCCTGGCGCCCCGGCCTGAGCTACCGCGAGCTGGCCGACCAGCTCACCGAGTACGTCACCTCGCTCGGCTTCACCCACGTCGAGCTGCTTCCCGTGGCGGAGCACCCCTTCGGCGGCTCCTGGGGCTACCAGGTGAGCTCGTACTACGCGCCGACCTCACGGTTCGGGCACCCGGACGACTTCCGCCACCTCGTGGACCGGCTCCACCAGGCTGGCATCGGCGTCATCCTCGACTGGGTCCCTGCGCACTTCCCCAAGGACGAGTGGGCTCTGGGACGCTTCGACGGCAGCCCCCTCTACGAGCACCCCGACCCCCTGCTGGGCGAGCAGCCCGACTGGGGGACCTACGTGTTCAACTTCGGGCGCAACGAGGTCCGGAACTTCCTCGTGGCGAACGCGACCTACTGGCTCGAGGAGTTCCACATCGACGGCCTGCGGGTCGACGCGGTCGCCTCGATGCTCTACCTCGACTACTCCCGCAGCCACGGGCAGTGGCGCCCGAACATCCACGGCGGGCGGGAGAACCTCGAAGCGATCCAGTTCATCCAGGAGGCCAACGCGACCGCGTACCGGCGCACCCCCGGGATCATGATGATCGCCGAGGAGTCCACCGCCTGGCCCGGGGTCACCAGCGCGACGACCGACGGGGGTCTGGGCTTCGGCCTGAAGTGGAACATGGGCTGGATGAACGACACCCTCCGCTACCTCGCGGAGGAGCCGATCAACCGCCGCTACCACCATCACGAGGTCACGTTCTCCCTCGTCTACGCCTTCTCCGAGCACTTCGCGCTCCCGCTCTCCCACGACGAGGTGGTGCACGGCAAGGGCTCGCTCCTGGGCAAGATGCCCGGCGACCGCTGGCAGCAGGCTGCTGGCCTGCGGACCCTGCTGGGGTACCAGTGGACCCACCCGGGCAAGCAGCTGCTCTTCATGGGTGGGGAGTTCGGCCAGTCCTCGGAGTGGGCCGAGGGCCGCGGCCTGGACTGGCACCTGCTCGAGGACCCGACCCACGCGGGCATCTCCCGCCTCGTGACCGACCTCAACGAGCTCTACCGCTCCGAGCCCGCCCTGTGGCGGCTCGACGGAGACCCTGCGGGCTTCGAGTGGATCGACGCGCAGGACGCCGCGCACAACGTGCTCTCCTACATCCGCCGCGACGGTGAGGGCCGTAGCGCGGTCGTCATCGTGAACTTCGCCGGGACCCCGCACGAGGGCTACCGGGTCGGCCTTCCTACGGGCGGCGTGTGGCGCGAGGCCCTCAACACCGATGCCGAGACCTACGGGGGCAGCGGGGTGGGGAACCTCGGGCAGGTCGAGGCCGAGGCGACGCCGCTGCACGCCCAGCGCTGGTCGGCCCTCCTGCGGGTCCCGCCCTTCGGTGTCCTGGTCCTCACCCCGGAGGCCGAGGCGACCTCCTGACACGATCGTGCCCGGCTCGCTCACGCGGGCCGGGCACGATGCTCTCGAGCTGAGCCCCGCCGCAGATCAGCGCGACGGGTGCGAGGAGGGCGCTGGTCAGTACAGGGCGCTGGCCAACGACCGTCGGGCAGCCATCACGCGCGGGTCCTCATCACCCACGACGCCGAAGAGCTCGACCAGGCGCACACGCACGGCCTCACGCTCCTCCCCCGCCGTGACGCGGACGAGGTCCACCAGGCGGACGAAGGCGTCCTCGACCTTCCCACCGAGCACGTCGAGGTCGGCGACGGCGAGCTGCGCCTCGACGTCCCGAGGGGCGTCCGCCGCGGCGGAGCGCACGGCCGCGAGGTCGACACCCTGCGTCCGGCGCAGCAGCTCGACCTGAGCGCGACCGGCACGGGCCATGTCATCACGCGGGTCCTCGAGGAGGGCCTGGTCGTAGGCGGCGGCCGCCGCGTCCAGGTCGTCCCTCTCGATCGCGTCGTAGGCGGCCTGGTGCAACGGGGGCAACGGCGGCTCGGCCGGCTCCTCGGGCTCGGGCTCGACCGGCCCGGCCTCGACCCGCCCGGTCACGCCGTTGGCCGCCGCCGCCTCGAGCAGCTGCGTGAGCACCGCCCGCACGTCCTCGGTCGAGACCTGCCCCTGGAAGAGCGGGACGGGCTGCCCCTTGAGGACGGCGACGACGCTCGGCACCGACTGCGCCTGGAAGGCCTGCGCGATCTGCGGGCTCGCCTCGGAATCGACCCGCGCGAGCAAGAACCTCCCCTCGAACTCGTCCGCCAGCGCGACGAGGTCCTTGACCACCTCAGCCGCGACCTCGCTCCACGCCGCCCACAGGACGAAGACCACGGGCACCTGCACCGACTGCTGCACGACGTCGGCGAAGCTCGCCTCGGTCACGTCGATGACGTAGCCGGGGGTCGCGGCGCCGCCGCCGGTGGGAGGACCACCAGGGGCCGGGGCCGGCGTGCGGCCGAGGCCCGACAGGTCGACGGCTCCACGCACGTCGAGGCGGGGCTGGTTCCCTACGGGCTGCTGGCTCATCTCTCGCTCCTGGTTCGGGGCTGCGGATCGGTCACTCGCCGGTGACCTCGGTCAGGGTGTGCTCGGCGCCGAGCACCTGCACGGGCTCCTCCGAGCCTGCGGGCGGGACGGCGAAGGCGACGGTGCTGGTCCAGTCGATCGCGAGGTTCTCCGCGACGACCTCCTGGCCGAGCAGCGCGGCGGTCTCGCCCCCGAGATTCACGGTGCTGTCCTCGAGGGTGATCGTCGTGCTGGTCCGGACGGACCCCACCACGATGGCACCCCCCTCGGCTGTGCCGATGACCTGGACCCCGTCGGCACCGGGCTCGTAGGTCTCGGTGAGCGTGCCCTTGTCGACCACGAGCCCCTCGTACCCGGCTCGGACCGCGGCGATCTGCGCGCGGAGCGGGTCGTCCTCCTCGGCGAAGACCTGAGCCGCCTCGCCCTCCGCGTCACCGTCGAGCAGGGAGACGTAGCCCTCGATCACGGCCTCGGGGGCCAGGAGCAGAGTCTCGGGGTCGACCTCGGCGCTGCCGAGCTCAGGTTGGTTGGTCGGGGGCATCTGCGCCCCGGGGAACAGGCGCACCCAGGACCACAGCTCGAACTGGGCCCGAGGGCCGTCCTGCACCAGCGTCACCAGCAAGGGAGCCCGGAGGTCCTCGGGGGCCTCGGTGACGGCCATCACCGTTCGCGGCCACTGCGTCGTGCTCGGGACGACCACGGTCTGGGTGCCCGCCGGGATGTCCGTGACGGCGCCCTCGTCCCCCGCCTCGACCTCGGCGTACTGGGCGGTGCGCAGGTCGAGGGCAGGCCCGGCGACCCGCGGACCGAGCAGCTCGGCGTCGTACGCCTCGTCCCCCTCGGCGACCACGGCGGTGACGTCCGCGAGGATCCGCTCGACCTGGGTGGCGGTGAGGGCAGGGGGCGGTACGGCGGGAGCCGCCTCAGGCTCGGGCTCGGGCAGGGGGGCGCTGCAGCCGACGAGGAGGAGACCGGTCGCCAGCACACCCGTGATCGCCGTGGCTCGTGACCTCATGACGCACCTCCCTCGTCCTCGTCGTGGCGCCCTCGGCTGCTTCCGTCCCGGGCGTCCGGGTCCTTCGTCGAGGAGGCGGAGTCCTCGGTCGAGGAGGCCGCACCGGCCTCGGGCGCGAACCCCCAGGCCTTGCGCCAGGCGTCGGCCGAGGCGCTCTGCCCGGCCTGGGGACGGGTCGACCACGTCAACGGCGCAGGTCCCGCAGGGGTTCCCGCAGCGCCTGAGCCCGGAGCGCTCCCGGGGCCCTCACCGGCAGCGCCGGCGCCCTTCCCGGCTCGTCCCGGCTCGACGGGTGACCTGGAGGGCCCGGTCGCCGCGTCCTCGGACCGGCGCGTGGGGAGCACCCGTCCCAGACGTCCCCGCCACCCGGCGGCGGTCTGGGGCTCGTCGTCCTGATCGGCGGGTGTCCCTGTCCCGGCTGCCGGCGCCGACGGGGTCGCCGGCGTCCCGACCACCGGGGAGGGCGTGGGGCCCGGGGGTGGGACCACCGGGGTCTGCCCGGTCGGGGTGCCCTCGTC
>NZ_JALPKN010000219.1 GCF_023630195.1 Actinotalea sp. C106
GGGGTGGCCCTTTCTGAAAAGGTGTTCGGCGGCGACCTACTCTCCCACACAGTCTCCCGTGCAGTACCATCGGCGCAGAAGGGCTTAGCTTCCGGGTTCGGAATGGAGCCGGGCGTTTCCCCTTCGCTATGACCACCGAAACTCTATGGAGATGTCATCGGTTTCCCGACCGTATCTCGGGAACCGCACAGTGGACGCGTAGCACAAGTAAGGTTGTGTCAAGTTATCGGCTTATTAGTACCGGTCAGCTGCGAGAGTCGTTAGTCCTCTCTTCCACATCCGGCCTATTCACCCAGTGGTCTAGCTGGGAGCCTCTCGGGGCAAGCCCCGTGGAAACCTCATCTTGAAGCAGGCTTCCCGCTTAGATGCTTTCAGCGGTTATCCCTTCCGAACGTAGCTAACCAGCCGTGCTCCTGGCGGAACAACTGGCACACCAGAGGTTCGTCCGTCCCGGTCCTCTCGTACTAGGGACAGGTCTTCTCAAGTTTCCTGCGCGCGCAGCGGATAGGGACCGAACTGTCTCACGACGTTCTAAACCCAGCTCGCGTACCGCTTTAATGGGCGAACAGCCCAACCCTTGGGACCTACTCCAGCCCCAGGATGCGACGAGCCGACATCGAGGTGCCAAACCATGCCGTCGATATGGACTCTTGGGCAAGATCAGCCTGTTATCCCCGGGGTACCTTTTATCCGTTGAGCGACGGCGCTTCCACAAGCCACCGCCGGATCACTAGTTCCGACTTTCGTCCCTGCTCGACCTGTCAGTCTCACAGTCAAGCTCCCTTGTGCACTTGCACTCGCCACCTGATTGCCAACCAGGCTGAGGGAACCTTTGAGCGCCTCCGTTACATTTTAGGAGGCAACCGCCCCAGTTAAACTACCCATCAGGCACTGTCCCTGATCCGGATTACGGACCGAGGTTAGATATCCAGAACGACCAGAGTGGTATTTCAACGTTGACTCCACCGACACTGGCGTGCCAGCTTCACAGTCTCCCACCTATCCTACACAAGCCGTACCGAACACCAATACCAAACTATAGTAAAGGTCCCGGGGTCTTTCCGTCCTGCTGCGCGTAACGAGCATCTTTACTCGTAGTGCAATTTCGCCGAGTTCGCGGTTGAGACAGCGGAGAAGTCGTTACGCCATTCGTGCAGGTCGGAACTTACCCGACAAGGAATTTCGCTACCTTAGGATGGTTATAGTTACCACCGCCGTTTACTGGGGCTTAAATTCTGAGCTTCGCTCCGAAGAGCTGACCCGTCCTCTTAACCTTCCAGCACCGGGCAGGCGTCAGTCCGTATACATCGTCTTGCGACTTCGCACGGACCTGTGTTTTTAGTAAACAGTCGCTTCTCCCTGGTCTCTGCGGCCATCCACGCTTCCGGCAGCAAGTGCCGTCACGCTTCAGGCCCCCCTTCTCCCGAAGTTACGGGGGCATTTTGCCGAGTTCCTTAACCACGATTATCTCGATCGCCTTGGTATTCTCTACCTGACCACCTGAGTCGGTTTAGGGTACGGGCGGCTAGAACCTCGCGTCGAAGTTTTTCTAGGCAGCATAGGATCACCCAATCATCCCGCATAAGCGGTCACCATCGGCTCTCAGGCTATATGAGCTGCGGATTTGCCTACAGCTCGCCCTACGACCTTGAACGTGGACTACCATCGCCACGCTGGGCTACCTTCCTGCGTCACTCCTGTTAATACGCTTACCTACTACCGGTTCGGGTCGTGCGCTCCACCATCACGTCCCCGAAGGGATCTAGACGGCTTTGGGCACTTAGCATCACCGGGCTCGGTATGGGCGGTTCTTCGCCGGTACGGGAATATCAACCCGTTGTCCATCGACTACGCCTGTCGGCCTCGCCTTAGGTCCCGACTTACCCAGGGCGGATTAGCCTGGCCCTGGAACCCTTGGTCATTCGGCGGACGGGTTTCTCACCCGTCTTTCGCTACTCATGCCTGCATTCTCACTCGTGTAGCGTCCACCGCTGGGTCACCCCGCGACTTCACTCGCCACACGACGCTCCCCTACCCATCCACACGCCTGGATCACGAAGACCTAGCTATTGTGTGAATGCCACAGCTTCGGCGGTATACTTGAGCCCCGCTACATTGTCGGCGCGGAATCACTTGACCAGTGAGCTATTACGCACTCTTTCAAGGGTGGCTGCTTCTAAGCCAACCTCCTGGTTGTCTGTGCAACTCCACATCCTTTCCCACTTAGCATACGCTTAGGGGCCTTAGCTGGTGGTCTGGGCTGTTTCCCTCTCGACTACGGAGCTTATCCCCCGCAGTCTCACTGCCACGCTCTCACTTACCGGCATTCGGAGTTTGGCTGACGTCAGTAACCTTGTAGGGCCCATCGGCCATCCAGTAGCTCTACCTCCGGTAAGAAACACGTGACGCTGCACCTAAATGCATTTCGGGGAGAACCAGCTATCACGAAGTTTGATTGGCCTTTCACCCCTAACCACAGGTCATCCCCCCGGTTTTCAACCCAGGTGGGTTCGGTCCTCCACGCGGTCTTACCCGCGCTTCAACCTGCCCATGGCTAGATCACTTCGCTTCGGGTCTAGAGCACGCGACTCAATCGCCCTATTCGGACTCGCTTTCGCTACGGCTTCCCCTCACGGGTTAACCTCGCCACGTACCACTAACTCGCAGGCTCATTCTTCAAAAGGCACGCTGTCACCCCTGCTAGGGAGGCTCCAACGGATTGTATGTACACGGTTTCAGGTACTATTTCACTCCCCTCCCGGGGTACTTTTCACCTTTCCCTCACGGTACTTGTCCGCTATCGGTCACTAGGGAGTATTTAGGCTTAGCAAGTGGTCTTGCCGGATTCACACGGGATTTCTCGGGCCCCGTGCTACTTGGGATCCCCTTCGGGAGGCCGCGCCATTTCGTCTACGGGGGTAGCACCCTCTATGCCGGGCCGTTCAATGCCCTTCGACTATGACGCGACTTTCTGACTCCCTGGAAGCTCGGCAGAGCAACCTGAAAGGTCCCACAACCCCGATAACGCAACGCCTGCCGGCTATCACACGCTATCGGTTTGGCCTGTTCCGCTTTCGCTCGCCACTACTCACGGAATATCTCTTCCTGTGGGTACTGAGATGTTTCACTTCCCCACGTTCCCTCCACACGCCCTATATATTCAGGCGCGGGTAACTGGACATGACTCCAGCCGGGTTTCCCCATTCGGAGATCCTCGGATCACGGTTCGTTTGCCAACTCCCCGAGGCTTATCGCAGGCTACAACGTCCTTCTTCGGCTCCTAGTGCCAAGGCATCCACCGTATACACTTAAAAACTTGCCACAAAGACTTACTAAAAGATGCTCGCGTCCACTGTGCAGTTCTCAAGCTACGGGCGGTCCCGCCACCGCCTGGCGCCTACCCCACAAACAGTGAGGCGGTTCATCCAGTAGCAGCGGTCCGACGCACCGATCCGAAGACCGGCCCGAGGTCCAGGCTCTCGCCCGTTCCCTCAGGACCCAACAGCGTGCCAACGCAACCCCCCACCAGAACCTGTTCCACTCCACAAGGGAGGTACTGGGAACGGCAAGGAACAACGCAACTAGTCGATGTTCCACCCTTGAGCAACCCTCCTCGGAACGAACGCCCGAGTAGAGGGCCCTGGACGCCGAAGCGCCAGAAGCTCCTTAGAAAGGAGGTGATCCAGCCGCACCTTCCGGTACGGCTACCTTGTTACGACTTAGTCCCAATCGCTGGTCCCACCTTCGACGGCTCCCTCCCCAAGGGGTTGGGCCACCGGCTTCGGGTGTTACCGACTTTCGTGACTTGACGGGCGGTGTGTACAAGGCCCGGGAACGTATTCACCGCAGCGTTGCTGATCTGCGATTACTAGCGACTCCGACTTCATGGGGTCGAGTTGCAGACCCCAATCCGAACTGAGACCGGCTTTTTGGGATTCGCTCCACCTTGCGGTATCGCAGCCCTTTGTACCGGCCATTGTAGCATGCGTGAAGCCCAAGACATAAGGGGCATGATGATTTGACGTCGTCCCCACCTTCCTCCGAGTTGACCCCGGCAGTCTCCTATGAGTCCCCACCATGACGTGCTGGCAACATAGGACGAGGGTTGCGCTCGTTGCGGGACTTAACCCAACATCTCACGACACGAGCTGACGACAACCATGCACCACCTGTATACCGCCCTTGCGGACCCCATGTCTCCATGAGTTTTCGGTATATGTCAAGCCTTGGTAAGGTTCTTCGCGTTGCATCGAATTAATCCGCATGCTCCGCCGCTTGTGCGGGCCCCCGTCAATTCCTTTGAGTTTTAGCCTTGCGGCCGTACTCCCCAGGCGGGGCACTTAATGCGTTAGCTGCGGCACGGAACTCGTGGAATGAGCCCCACACCTAGTGCCCAACGTTTACGGCATGGACTACCAGGGTATCTAATCCTGTTCGCTCCCCATGCTTTCGCTCCTCAGCGTCAGTTGCGGCCCAGAGACCTGCCTTCGCCATCGGTGTTCCTCCTGATATCTGCGCATTCCACCGCTACACCAGGAATTCCAGTCTCCCCTACCGCACTCTAGTCTGCCCGTACCCACTGCAGACCCGAGGTTGAGCCTCGGGCTTTCACAGCAGACGCGACAAACCGCCTACGAGCTCTTTACGCCCAATAATTCCGGACAACGCTTGCGCCCTACGTATTACCGCGGCTGCTGGCACGTAGTTAGCCGGCGCTTCTTCTGCAGGTACCGTCACTTTCGCTTCTTCCCTGCTGAAAGGGGTTTACAACCCGAAGGCCTTCATCCCCCACGCGGCGTCGCTGCATCAGGCTTTCGCCCATTGTGCAATATTCCCCACTGCTGCCTCCCGTAGGAGTCTGGGCCGTGTCTC
Source organism: Actinotalea sp. C106 (assembly GCF_023630195.1). GTDB lineage: Bacteria > Actinomycetota > Actinomycetes > Actinomycetales > Cellulomonadaceae > Actinotalea. The sequence continues at coordinate 4,873 of NZ_JALPKN010000219.1, forward strand.
AGTCCCAGTGTGGCCGGTCGCCCTCTCAGGCCGGCTACCCGTCGTCGTCTTGGTGAGCCGTTACCTCACCAACTAACTGATAGGCCGCGAGTCCATCCCAGACCAAAATTCTTTCCAGACGCTACAGATGCCTGTTCGTCTCGTATCCGGTATTAGCACCGATTTCTCGGAGTTATCCCAGAGTCTGGGGCAGGTTACTCACGTGTTACTCACCCGTTCGCCACTGATCACCTCGAGCAAGCTCGAGGATCACCGTTCGACTTGCATGTGTTAAGCACGCCGCCAGCGTTCGTCCTGAGCCAGGATCAAACTCTCCGTAGATGTCTATAGGCACCCCACACTCACGCGCAGGGCAACCGACGTACGAAGCGGCCCCGAAGGACCCGTTCTCATCTGGCATCGATCAAATGTACAACTGACGTTAAACATTCGTCTCAACCACGTCACCGCAACAAGCACACCACCAACCACAACGGTCAGCACTGCACCCACCACGACGACAATTGGCATCGACTTTTGGCACGCTGTTGAGTTCTCAAGGAACAGACGCGCATCCATCCAGGCCCTCAAGGCCCGTCCGGAGGCAAC
>NZ_JALPKN010000021.1 GCF_023630195.1 Actinotalea sp. C106
GCACCGGCGGTCCAGCCCGCGGCGTACCCCGCGGCGCGGGACCGCTCGTCGCGGTCCTCGCTCGCGCGGCTCGACGGCCCGGGCAGGGCGGCGGGCCGGAACAGGCTGACGGTGGCCTCAGGCAACGTACTCGTCCTCGCCCTCGCGGCTGATGACGATCTGGCCGCTCTCCTCGAGGCCACGGATGGCCTGGACGACGACGGAGCGCGCGTCCTCGACCATCGACAGGCGCACCGGGCCGAGCAGCTCGATCTCCTCCTCGAGGTTCTCGCGGGCGCGCTCGGAGAGGTTGCGCAGGATCTTCTCGCGCACCATCTCGTCGGCGCCCTTGAGGGCCGTGGCGAGCACGGCCATCTCGACGCCGCGCAGCACGAGCTGGATGGCGCGCTCCTCGAGGAGCGTGATGTCCCCGAAGACGAACATCCGGCTGCGGACCTCGTCGGCGAGGGCCTCGTCGCGGGCCGCGAGGCCCTCGAGGATGAGCTTCTCGGTCGACGGGTCGGCCCGGTTGATGATCTCGACGAGGGGCTGCACGCCGCCGACCGCCGAGAGCTCGGTCGGGCTGAGCACGGCCGTGGCCTTGCGCTGCAGGTTCTCGGCGACGACCTGGACGACGTCGGGCGAGGCCCGCTCCATGAGGGCGATGCGGTGCGCGACCTCCCCCTGGGTGGCGGGCGGCAGGCCGGTCATGATCGCCGAGGCGTGCTCGGCGCGCAGGTGAGCCAGCACGAGCGCGATGGTCTGCGGGTGCTCACCGCTCAGCAGCGAGACGACCTGCCGGGCGTCGGCGTACTGCATGAACTCGAAGGGCTGGCCCTGGAGGGAGGTCTGCAGACGCTCGAGCATCGCCGCGGCGCGCTCGCGCCCCACGGAGGACTCGAGGACCTGCTGGGCGTAGGCGAGGCCGCCGCGGCCGCTGAACCGCTGGCCGCCGAGGGTCAGGAGGTGGAACTCCTCGACCACGGTGTCGGCCACGGCGCTGTCGATCCGCTCGAGCCGGGCGATCTCGGTGGTGAGCTCCTCGATCTCGGCGTCGTCGAACTGCGCCATGACCCTCGAGGCCTGCTCGCGGCCCAGCTGGATGAGCACCAGGGCTGCCTTCTGGACCCCGGTCAGCATCGCCGTGGGGGCGGTGGGGGCGGTCGTCGTGACGGTCATCGCCGGCCTCCCACGAGCCAGCCGCGCAGGGCGTCGGCGACCTCGGCCGGCTGCTCAGCAGCCAGGGCCATGAGGTCGTCGCGCTTGGCGTCCATCTCGTTGACCTCGGGCTCGACCTCGGGGGCCGGCAGAGCGAGGGTCTCGTCGGGGAGCTCGATGATCTCGGGGACGTCGTCCTCGACGATCTCGAGGCCGCCCAGGTCGATCGCCTCGCGCCGGGCCCGGCGGCTGCGGCGTGCCGCGGTCACCAGGGCCAGGATCACGGCGAGGAGGATGACCCCGGCGATCACTCCGTTGCGGATGAGCGCGGCGTCCTGCTCGGCCTCGGCGGCGGCCGCGGCCGCTGCGAGGGCCTCCTGGGCCGCGACGGCCCCGGCCTCGTCGAAGTTCATCCGGGTGACCGCCACGACGTCGCCACGCTCGGCGTCGACACCGGCGGCGGCGGTGACCATCTGCTCGATGTCGCCGAGGTTGAGCCCGCCGCCGGCCTGCTCGGAGATGACGACCGAGACGGACTGCCGACGCACGGCCCCGGGGGCGGTGGTGAGCTGCTCGGTGACCCGGTTGAGGGTGTTGTTCACCGTCTCGGACTCCTTGGTGTACTCGCCCGCCCCGTTCTCACCGTTGGGGACGGCGATGTTGTCGGGGCCCAGCACGCCTGCGGCGGCGCCACCGGTGCCGATGTACTCCTCGCTCGTCGTCGCGGAGGAGAGCGGCGGAAGGTCCTCGGGGGCGTCGTAGGTCTCGGTGGTGCGTGCGGTCTGGTCGAAGTCGAGGTCCGCGGTCACGGTGACCACGGCGTTGCCGGCCCCGACCAGCGGGTCGAGCATCGCCTGGATGCCGGCGGCGACGCGCTGCTCGTAGTCGCCCGTCTGACCGTCCTGGAGGCCGGTGCCACCCGTGCCGACGGCCGAGAGGACGCTGCCGTCGGCGTCGACCACGGCCACATCGGTCGGGGACATGCCCTCGATGCCGGCCGAGACGAGGTGGACGATCGACTGGACCTTGTCGTTGCTGAGGCTGGTGCCGCGCTGGGTCTGCACGAAGACCGACGCCGTGGGGTCGGCCTGCTCGGAGACGAAGACGCTCTCGGTCGGCAGGGCCAGGCGGACCGTGGCGGCCTCGACACCCTCGATCGCACCGATGGTCTTGGCGAGCTCGCCCTCGACCGCGCGCTGGTAGGTGACCTCCTGCTGGAACTCCGAGGAGGTCATGCCCATGTCGTCGAGCAGCGAGTAGCCCGCACCGTCCGAGGCGGCCGGCAGACCGGCCGAGGCCACCGCGAGGCGCATCGGGTAGAGCTGCCCGGCGGGAACCATGATCGTGGAGCCGCCGTCGGTGAGCTCGTAGGGCACACCCTCGGCCTCGAGGTGGTCGACGATGGCGCTCGCGTCCTCGGAGGCCAGGCCGGAGAAGAGCGGGCTCATCGTGGGCTTGGTGGCCCAGGTGGACAGGGCCACCAGGCCCAGGACCAGGACGGCCACGCCGATGATGGCGAGGGTGCGCTGGGCGAGGGTGAACTCGCGGATGCGCTCGGAGAGGCGGCCCAGCAGGCCGCTGATCTGGGCGGGCATCAGGCCTGCATCCTCATGATCTCGGTGAAGGCGTCGACCGCCTTGTTGCGGATGGCGGCGGTGAGCTCGAGGGCCACGGCGGACTGGCTCGAGGCGATCGTGTAGTCGTGCACGTCGTCGAGGTCACCGGTCACGGCCTTGACCGCGAGGGCGTCCGAGGTCGCCTGCATGCCCTGCAGGTTGTCGATCGCACCGCCGATGTCCAGGCTGAAGGCGCCGGCTCCGGCGGTGGGCGCTGCGGGGGCCTGGACGCCGAGGGCGCCCTGGGCGCCGATCGCGTCCATGACGCCGCCGACGGGGAGGATGCTCATCAGTTGCGTCCGATCTGCAGTGCGGCCTGGTAGGTCTCCTTGGCGCGGTCCACCACGGCGGCGTTCGCCTGGTAGCCGCGCTGGGCCATGATCAGCTGGGTCATCTGGCTGGCCATGTCGATGTCGGGGTACTTGACGTAGCCCTCGGCGTCAGCGAGCGGGTTGGCGGGCTCGTAGACGATCCGGCCCTCGGCCGAGCCCAGGGCCACGCCCTGGACCTGCACGCCGCCGGTGTCCCCGCCCATGGCCTGCGCCACGACGTAGCGGGCCTGGAAGGCGTCCTCCCCCGTGGGGCGGACGGTGTTCATGTTGGCGAGGTTGTCGCTGACCGCGTCGAGCCACTTGCGGTACACGGTCAGGCCCGTGCCGGCGACGCCGATCGCACCGAAGGTCGTCATCAGGCGCTCCTCATCGCGCTACGCATCTTGGAGAAGGTGCCGCTGACCGCCTGCGTGGCGAGCTGGTAGCGGAGGTTGGTGTCGACGTTGAGGAGGGTCTCGGTGTCGAGGTTCACGTTGTTGCCGTCGAGGCGGGTGGGCTCGAGGGAGCGGTCGACCTGGGCGGTCACGGCGCCGGTGCGGCGCGAGCCGCTGCTCACGGCGTCGGCGAGGGACTGCTCGAAGGAGACTCGACCGGCGAGGAAGCCGGGAGTCTGGATGTTCGCGATGTTGTCCGCGATGACGCGCTGGCGCATCGCGAGGCCGTCGAGGGCGCTGTTCATCGCCACGAACGTCACGGAGTCGAACACCTGTGGATACACCCCACCCGTTGAGAATTCCTGCGAGCGGCCTATCCATGGCCTACGTGGTGAGCGATCCGTGCTCGGGGTGCTCATCGGCCCTGGTGGGGGGCGCATGAGGAGTTCGGTCGCGGCTTCACCCGCGTTCCCCCGTCCGGCCCAACGCCCCTCTGACCTGATCTCGTGTCAGAGCGTGGGGGCACCAGAGGTATCCCAGGCTCTGACGCGAGGTCGGGGCCGGATGCAGCAGAACCCCGCGTGCCTCGGGGCACGCGGGGTTCTGTCGTCGGACCGGGGGTCTGTGGTCAGGCGGGGGTGTCGAGGTAGACGGGGGTCGACGGCGGCGCGCTGCGCAGGGCCTGGGCGGCTCGGCTGTGGCGGCGGCTCAGGTCGGCGGCCTCGGCGAGCCGGCGGCCCACCTCGATCTGCCGGTCGAGCACGGCCTTGGCGCGCTCGACGAGGGTGAGGGGCAGCGGGCCCATCTCCACCGGCGGGGACCACGGGTCATGCGCCGGGAGGTCGGCCAGGTGGTCCAGGGAGAGCATCGCCTCGGCGGCGTCGACGTCGAGCTCGAGGGCCCCGAGGGCCTCTTCCCAGGCGGTGCCCCAGTCGGTGGTGGCCTGGTCGGCGGAGCCCGAGAGCTCGGCACCACGGGCCGCGGCGGTCATCAGCCCACGCCCAGGTCACCGAGGGAGCGGCCAGTCACGGTGGTGCCGACGGGCTCGAGGGGCGTCGCGGTCACGGCGATCTCCTGGGCGGCCTGGTGCCAGGCCTCCCGCAGTGGCTCGACCATCTCTCGGCAGGCCGCGGTGCGGTCGGCGTCTCCGGCGATGTTGGCGCCGATGAGCTCGGTCAGCAGGTAGGTGTAGACGCTCATGAGCTGCTTGGCGCCGTCCCACGCCCCCACGTCGAGGGTGGCGGCCAGCTCGGAGACGATGTCCTGCGCGTGGGTGAGGTGCGGTCCGGCCGCGACCTTGTTCCCCTCGCGCTGGGCCGCCTCGGCCCGCTGCAGGTCCAGGACGAGGCGGTCGTAGAGCATGGTGAGCAGCTTGGCCGGGCTCGCGGTGGCGACGGTGTCGTCGACGTAGCGCGTCCGGAGAGCGGCGTAGTTCATGACGACCTCAGCTCAGCGGTTCGAGTAGGAGGGCAGGGAGGCCAGCTGGCTCGCGAGCCAGCTGGACTGGGACTGCAGCCCTGAGAGCCGGACCTCGAGGGCCGCGTAGGTGCGCTCGAGCCCTGACCGACGGTTGTCCAGGCGACGGTCCCAGCTCTCGATCTGGTTGCCCATGTCCCGGACCTGACCCTGCTGACCCTCGATCTTCTTGGTCAGCGTGCCGTCGTACTTGTCCGAGATGCCCGTGGCCGCCGTGGCGACCCGGTCGGCGAGCTGGGTGATCATCGACTGCACCTTGGCGGGGTCGGCGGCGAGGGCCGCGGCGAACTTCTCCTCGTCGAAGGTGACGGTCCCGTCTCGCCCGAGGATGATGCCGACCTCGGCGGGTGACGTGCCGCCGACCGGCATCGACATCGCCGTGGTGAGCTGGTTCTGGATGCCGCGGATGGCGCTGTCGCCGGTGAAGATCCCGCCCTTGACCGTGGCCTTCCCGTCCGAGCCTGTCGTGGTGGAGATCGCGGTCTTCGACGAGATCTCGGAGAGGACGACACCGAGGCTGCCGACGATCCCGGAGGCCAGCTTGGTGAGAGCGGCGTCGTCGCGGGCGACGGTCACGGTGACGGGGTCGTCGGTCGGTCCGGTGACCTTCGACACGGTGACGTCGACACCGCTCATCAGGCCGGTGAAGGTGTTGGAGTCCGAGGTGACGGCGACCGCGGCGTCCGTCCCGGGGAAGAGCATGATCGAGGCGTCGGAGGCCGCGCGGATCTGCGTGACGCCGGGCTGAGCCGCGGAGTCCTCCGAGGTGATCGTGAAGGAGTTGGCCGCGCCGGTCTGCGCGCCGGTGAGCTGGAGCCGGTACTCGGGGGCTGCTGAGGTGCCGACGTTGATGACCGAGGCGTTGACCCCGGAGCCCGAGCTGTTGACGGCCTTGGCGATGTCAGCGATCGAGGTGCTGTCCGCCGTGATCGTCGTGGTCTCAGCGGTCTCACCGGTGCCACGGGTGATGGTGAACGAGGGCGTCGCCGAGGTGTACGTGGCCGGCATCGTCAGCAGGGAGGACTGCGTGGCGGCCACGCTGGTGACCGTGAAGCTGACGTTCCCTGCCTGCGCATTCGCGCCGACCTTGGCGGTGGCTGCGTCGCTGCTGCTCGTCCCGCTGTACGCCTGCCAGGACGCCGGCTTGGCGGCCTTCTGCGCGGCCTCGGCGAGAGAGGCCACCCGGGTGTTGAGGGCCTGGAGGCCTGACACGAACGTCTGGGCCGTGGACTGCTTGGTCTTGAGCAGGGTCTGAGGCATGGCCTCGACCTGCATGAGCTGGTTGATCAGGGAGGTCGTGTCGAGGCCGCTGGCGAGGCCGTCGATGCCGAACATGGCCATCAACGCGCTCCTTCCTGATCGGGGTCTGTATGGCTCCGGCCGGTGGCGGGTGACGGTCCAGGTCACCCGCCACCGGCCGGAATCGTGCTGGTACTACCTACTGCTGGTCGTACGGGTACTGCTACCGCTCAGATCAGCGCAGGAGCGAGAGGACGCCCTGGGGGATCTGGTTGGCCTGCGCGAGCATGGCCGTGCCGGCCTGCGACAGGATCTGCGCGCGGGTGAAGCTGACCATCTCCGAAGCCATGTCCGTGTCGCGGATCCGGCTCTCCGACGCGGACAGGTTCTCCACCGCGACGTTGATGTTCTTGATGGTGTGCTCGAAGCGGTTCTGGACCGAACCGAGCTCGGCACGAGCGGTCGAGACCTCGCCGATGGCGGTGTCGATCGCGGCGATCGACAGGGCGGCGTTCGCCGACGAGTCGAACGTGAGGGCGCCGATGGTGCCACCCAGAGCCGAGATGTCCGCGAGGTCGACCGCGATCTGGTTGGTGCCGGCGTCAGAGCCCGCGCCCACCTGGAACGTCATGGTGCCGCCCTTGAGCAGGTCGGCGCCGTTGAAGTTGGTCGAGTCGGCGATGCGGGTCAGCTCGAGGGAGAGGCTGTCCGACTCGGCCTTGATGTTGGTGCGGGCCGCGTCGTTGTTCGAGTCGTTACCGGCCTGCACAGCAAGGTCGCGCTGGCGCTGCAGGATGGCGTGGACCTCGGTCATGGCGCCCTCAGCGGTCTGGACCACCGAGATGCCGTCCTGGGCGTTGCGGGCGGCGACCTTGAGGCCACCGACCTGCGAGCGCAGGCCCTCGGAGATGGCGAGACCAGCAGCGTCGTCCGCCGCGCGGTTGATCCGGAAGCCGGAGGAGAGCTTCTCCAGCGACTTGCTCAGGTCGTTCTGCGTGTTGGACAGGTTGCGGTACGAGTTGACGGCCGCGATGTTCTGGTTGATCGAGAGACCCATGATGAACTCCTCCGTGAGATGTGGCGTGCTTGCCGCCCTTCCATGGGCGAGCACCCTGAAGATCGGCCCCCCGGCCGATGTGATGAGGTTTTCGCCGAACTTTTTCTGCGAGTTCCTGGTTCGGGGTCGCGGATCAGGGCCCCGACCCCTCGTCGAGGCCTCTGACCTGCGGCGATGCTCCTGAGGCCGGTAGGCGCCCGACACGTGCGCCGGTCGCCAGGAGGGTGCCGCGGCGCCAGCACCTGGATGAGGGAGGCGCTCCTCAGCCATGCCGCCGCCGCCTCGGGGCCCCTCGACGAGGCGGGCGCGCGGCTCCGTCTCGCGCGCGCCCGCGAAGTAAGGCCTGCGACGAACGACGAACGCCGGCCCTCCCGAAGGAGGACCGGCGTTCGTCGGTGAGTCGAGACAGGAGGGTCTGAGGTCAGCCGACCGCGGAGAGGGGTGCGACCTGCTCGTGCTGCCCGGACTGCTGGCTGGGGACGGCGACGACCGCGCCGACCTGGGCGCTCTGCGCTGCCCGCGCCGCGACCTGGGCGAAGTAGGCACGACGGCGGCGCTCGGCGACACCCTCGGGCCGAGCGGCGACCGGGACGAGCGACGGCTCGAGGCTCGCGTTCATGCCGTCCTTGAGGAGCGCGAGGGCCTCGGTGCGCAGCTGGCTGATCCGCGACTGCGTGACCCCCAGCTCCTCGGCGAGCTCGACGACCGGACGGTCCTGGAAGAAGAGCTGCTCGACGACGTGACGCAGCCGCTCGGGCAGGCTGTCGACCCCGGCGCGCAGGTACTGGAGCTTCTCGTTCGCGACGAGGCGCTCCTCGGGGCTGAGGTCGTCGTCGACGACGGTCTCGGCGCCGGCGGCCTCGAGGCCGTCGATGCTCAGGACGCGCACGTCGGCGTCGCTGCGGGCCGTGTCGACCTCGCTGACCGCGACGCCCATGGCCTCGGCGAGCTCCTCACGCGAGGGCACGCGGCCCATGGTGGCGGTGAGCTGGTCGGAGACCTCGTTGACCTGGCGGACCCGGCGGCGGGCGCCGCGGGAGATCCAGTCCATGCCGCGCAGCTCGTCTACGAGGGCCCCGCGGATGCGGAGCGCGGCGTAGCGGGCGAACGGGACGCCGGTGGACTCGTCGTAGGCGCGGCTGGCCTGGACCAGGGCGAGGTGGCCGGCCGACACGAGGTCGGTGCGGGACACGTAGGACGGCACGCGGCTCAGCATGGAGTTCACGTGGTAGCCGACGAGGGCGAGGTGCTCGACGACGAGCTCGTTGGCTGCGGTGGTTGTCTCGTTCACAGACCGGGTTTCGTCGCGGGGGGCCCAGCACTTGAGGACCGGGAGCGGGTGAAGGATGGTGGTTACTCCGAACGGGTCACCGTCCCGTGCCGAGCAGATCTCCGTGGTGTCCGGTTCGTCCCGGCTGGCACCGGCACAGAACAGGCAAGTCCGACTTGCGCCGTGATCCAGGTCACATCCTCGGAACCAAGACGTTCCCGTACCGAACTGGTTCAGCAGAATCCGTCACAATCACCAGGGCCGGGTCGATGTGCTCTCTGACCGGCGCACGACCGAGGGCCGGCACACGAAGGAGTCGTCGTATGGGCCTGAACGAGCTGTCCGGGGTGCTGTGGCGAGAGCGCCAGCTCCTGGAGCTGCTGCTCTTCAAGCTCGAGGAGGAGCAGCTGATCCTCACGAGCGGACGCACGCAGTGGCTCGGCCACGCCACCCGCGAGGTCGAGAGCGTCCTGGACCAGATCCGTGAGGCCGAGCTCGGCCGCGCGGTCGAGGCCGACGACGCCGCCCGCCAGCTGGGCGCCCCCGAGGGCAGCAGCCTGACGGTCCTCGCCGACGCCGCCCGCCCCCCGTGGGACGACCTGCTCAAGGAGCACCACGAGGCCTTCGTCGCCCTGACCGACCAGATCAATGCGCTGGCCGAGGGCAACCGCGAGCTTCTCGCGACGTCCCACCGCGCCGCCCAGGAGACCCTGATGACTCTGCAGGAGAACGTCCAGACCTACGACCCGCGCGGCAGCACCACCGGTTCGACCGGTGGCAGCATGCTGCTCGACCAGGCTCTGTGATCCCCCGATGAGCTTCTCCGGCCTGTCCATGGCCCTCTCCTCGATGATCGCGCAGCGACAGGCCCTCGAGGTCACCGGGCAGAACATCGCCAACGCCAACACCAAGGGCTACACCCGTCAGCGGGCCGACATGCTGTCGGTCGAGGCGCTGTCCGCACCGTCGATGCACTCGGCTGGCCTGACTGCCGGCAACGGCGTCAAGATCAGCAGCATCACGCGGATCGGGGACATCTTCCTCGACGCCCGCGTCCGCTCGGAGACCTCGGGCGCGTCGTTCCAGGCCGCCCAGGCCAAGGCTCTCGGCCGGCTCGAGTCCACCCTGACCGAGCCCTCCGACACGAGCGTCGCGGCCCAGCTCGCCAAGTTCTGGGCCGGGTGGCAGGACGTCGCCAACAGCCCCGACGACCCGGCCGCCCGCAACGTGCTCATCGGCCAGGCCAACGCGCTCGTCGGTCAGATCAGCACCGGCTACCGCGCCACCGAGACCCAGTGGTCGCAGATGCGCACCGAGGCCTCGACCCTGGTGACCGAGGTCAACACCACCGCCCAGGCGGTCGCGCACCTCAACCAGCAGATCCGCTCGATCACCGTCTCCGGGGGCTCGGCCAACGAGCTCGCCGATCAGCGCGACCAGCTCATCACCAAGCTCTCGGGCCTGGTCGGAGCCGAGGCCCGCCACCGCGAGGACGGCACGGTCGACGTCATGGTCGCCGGGAACGCCCTGGTGCGCGGCATCAGCGCCAAGCCCGTCGCCCTCGAGGGCTCGGTGCTCATGGAGGAGGCCACGGTCAACCCTCCGACGGGCGACCAGGTGCGCCTGGTGTGGGCCGACAGCCCCACCGTCCCCCTCAACCCCCAGGGCGGCACCCTCGCGAGCCACCTCGTGAACCTGGCCCCCGGCGGGCTGCTGGCCTCGGCCGCCAGCTCCTGGAACCAGCTGGCCACCACCCTCGGCACGATGGTCAACGCCCAGCACGCCACCGGGGTGGACCTCGACGGGAACCCCGGCGGCCCGGTCTTCGCCTTCGCCCCCGGGGCGGCCGCGGCTGGCATGTCCGTCGCGATCACCAGCTCCGACCAGATCGCCGCCGGCGGGCCCGGTCAGGGCGCCTTCGACGGCTCCGCCGCCGACGCGATGTCCCAGCTCGCGAACCTCCAGGGCGGTCCGGACGCCTTCTGGCGCGGCTTCGTCGTCGACATCGGCGTCAAGACGCAGGCCGCGGACCAGCGCGCCACGGTCACGGCGGCGGCCCGCGCCACGGCCGAGAACATCCAGCTCTCGACCACGAGCGTCGACCTCGACGAGGAGTCGATCAACATGCTCGCGTACCAGCGGGCCTACGAGGGCGCCGCTCGGGTCCTGACGACGATCGACGAGATGCTCGACGTCCTCATCAACCGCACCGGACGGGTGGGCAGGTAGTCATGATCTCTCGTGTCACGCAGCAGACGGTCCAGAAGTCGACGCTCGCGAACCTGCAGCTCAACCTCAGCAGGATGTCCGACCTCCAGGGTCGGCTCTCGGGCGGCAAGCTCATCACCAAGCCCTCGGACGACCCGGGCGGCACGGCCAGCACCCTGCAGCTGCGCGCCAGCCAGCGCGCTGCCGAGCAGGTCGCACGCAACGTCGACAACGGCATCGGGTGGCTCGGCACGGTCGACTCGGCCCTGCAGACCTCGCTCGACTCGTTGCGCCGCGCCCGGGACCTCACGGTCCAGGGGGCTAACGGCTCGATGAGCGGCCAGGCCCGCGACGCGATCGCCGTCGAGATCGAGGGCATCCGCAACGCGATGCTCTCCGAGGCGAACACCTCGTTCCTCGGACGCAGCGTCTTCGCCGGCACCTCCAACACCGGCGTCGCCTTCACGACCGACTACGCGCACCAGGGGGCCCCCGGCTCCTCGGTCGAGCGCCGCATCTCCTCCGACGCGACCGTGCGCGTCGACGTCGACGGCTCCGCCGTCTACGGCCAGGGCCCGTGGGACCCGGTCACGGCCACGGGGTCGGTCTTCGGCCTCCTCGACCAGATCGCTGCCGACCTTCGAGCCGGGCTTCCCGTCAGCGACCACCTCGCCCATCTCGACACCCGGCGCAACAGCATGCTGGGCGAGCTCGGTGCCGTCGGGTCACGTTACGGTCGCCTCGAGACCGTCCAGCAGGGGGTGCAGAAGACCATCATGGATCTCAAGGGGCAGGTCTCCGCGATCGAGGACATCGACCTGGCCGAGACCATGGTCGAGCTCCAGTCCCAGGAGGTCGCCTACCAGGCGGCCCTCGGGGCCACGGCACGCGTCCTGCAGCCGAGCCTGCTGGACTTCCTCCGATGAGCGCCACGGTCACGGTCGGGACCACGGCCACGGCCGCCCCCGCGCGCCGGTCGGTCATCGCGAGCCTCGACTTCGCCGAGTCCATGCCGGGCATGGCGGGGCTGCACAGCTTCGAGCTCGCACCGCTCGACGACACCGGCTTCCTGTTCGCCCTGCGCAGCACCGAGGACACCGGCACCCGGCTCTTCGTCGTGCCACCCCAGGCCTACTTCCCCGAGTACACCCCCGGGTTGTCCGGGGCCCGCGAGTCCCTCGGCACCACCGAGGACCCGGTGCTCCTCGTCGTCGTGCACCCCGGTCACGACGGCGCCGCCCCGACCGCGAACCTGCTCGCCCCCATCGCCGTGGACCCGTCCACCGGCCGGGCCGTGCAGACCCTGCTCGACGGTGACGAGTGGCCGCTGCGCGCCCCCCTCGGCGCCAGCTCCTCCGCAGCCTGAGCCGCCGGATTCACCCGTTCGCCCCAGCCCTGAGCGGGCGAAACCGTCACAACCCGTCCCCGCGTGCCGATGGGTCGGCCAGCTACCCACCTGCTCGAGGAGCACCCGTGCACACTGCCTCGCCGACCGCCTCGGCCGCCCCGTCCCCCCTCGTCCCCGCGACCACGGGTGCCGCGGCACCGCGGGTGCAGATCCCCGCGGGTGCCGTGTCGACGGTGCACCGTGACCCGGTGGCCGACCTCAGCGGCCGGGTGATCGGCTACACCGTCGCGGTGAGCGTCGACCTGACCCATGTGCCGACCCAGCAGACCGCGCAGCGCCGCACCGGCCCGGTCCCCGTGCCGCCCGCCGTGCTGCACGAGCACTACCTCGCCCTCGACCTGCCGAGCCTCGTGGCCGACCGGTACGTCTTCCTGCCGGCGACGCCGCTGATGCTCGACGGGTTCGTCCCCGGGCCGGTCACCCCCGGACGACTGGTCCTCGAGCTGCCCGCGCGCTACGAGCACAGCGACGAGGCCGTCGAGCGTGCCGCCGCGCTGCGTGCGCTGGGCGTGCACCTGAGCCTGCTGCACTACCGCGGCGAGGCCGAGCAGACGGCCCTGCTGCCGCACCTGAGCTTCGTCGTCGTCGACGCCAACGAGCCCGACCTGCCCCTGGCCCGCCTCGTCCACCAGGCCCACCAGGCCGGGGTGCGTGTGCTCGCGGCCGACGTGCAGACCAGCCGGGTCGAGAACGACTGCCGCGCGGCCGGTGTCGACGGCCTGCGTGGTGGCTACGGCGTCCGCGCCGACGCCCAGGCCGCGGGCGACCCTGAGGGTGACCCGCCCACCGGCCCCCGCGTCCTGCGCGCCGGTGAGCTCCAGTGCCTCGCGCTCATGCACCTGCTCAGCCAGCCCGAGGTGGACTTCGCCGCCGTCTCCCAGGTGGTCGACACCGACCCCGTGCTGACCCTGCGCGTGCTGCACCTGGTCAACTCCGGGGCCTTCGCCCTGGTGAGCCAGATCGACACTGTGCACCAGGCCGTCGTCCTGCTCGGGGTCCGTGAGGTCACGACCCTGGTCTCGGCCCTCATGCTCGACGCGCGTCCCGACGCCATGGACTCGCTGTGGTTCATCCTCGCCCGTGCCCTGGCCTGCGAGACCCTCGCCGAGGACTCCGCCGCGTACACCGTCGGCATGCTCTCGGGCCTGGCGGTGCAGCTCGGGGTGCCGGCGGACGTCATCCTCGAGACCGTCGGCGTCTCCGACGCGGTCGCCGACGCGATCCGCTCCGAGGAGGGCCCGTACGGACCTGTGCTCGCCGCGGTGCGCGCTCACGAGCGTCACGACGAGCCCGGGGTCCTCGCGACCGGCCTGCAGCCGTCCGACATCTCCGCCGCCTACGTCCGCGCGGTCGCCGACGCCCTCGAGACCGCCCAGGCCGTCACCCGCGACGGCGGCGCCTGACCCACCGGCCCCCAGCCAGCCAGTTCCGCGAGGTCGCACTTCTGCACCCAGGACGCACGTGTGGCGGTGCGTCGTCGCTGCAGATGTGCGTCCTCGGCGTCGTAGCGCCCGCTGCGCGCGCACCCTGTCGTCGCGCGGGGTCGATCGGGGTCGATCGGGGTCACCATGTGACCCTGGTCGACCCCAGCCGTCCGCGACTGCCGCGGGCCGGGGATCTGGCGCCCGGGTCCTGGGTCTGGGAACGTCAGGGGCATGAGCTCATCGACGGAGTCCCCCCGGGCTGGCGCCCCCGTCATCCAGCGGCACATCGCGCTGGTCGCGCACGACAACATGAAGGTCGAGCTGCTGCGTTGGGCGGATCACAACCGCAGCACCCTCTCCCACCACGTGCTCTACGCGACGGGGACCACGGGCACCATGCTCGAGTACGAGCTGGGCCTCCCGGTGCACCGGTTCTTGTCAGGCCCGGTGGGCGGGGACCAGCAGATCGGCGCGAAGATAGCCGAGGGTGGCATCGACGTCCTGATCTTCTTCTGGGACCCTCTCGAGGCGCAGCCTCACGACCCCGACGTGCGCGCCCTGCTGCGCATCAGCACCGTGTGGAACGTCCCGACCGCGACCAACGTCGCCACGGCCGACCACGTCATCTCCTCCCCCTTGCTGGGCAGCGACTACGAGCGCCGCCGACCCGACGTCGGCCCGCGGACCTGGGAAGGTGCGTCCCCCACCGAGGGCGACGAGGACGACGCCGAGTAGGCCCGAGCCGCGTCGCGCCCGGACTCACCCCGACGACCTGGTCCCGCCGCTCGGGCATCAGCCCACGGGCCGCGTCCCGCCGCTCAGCTCTCGGACCAGACCCCGAGCTCGTTGCCGGCGGGGTCGCGGAAGTGGAAGCGCCGACCTCCGGGGAAGGCGTACGGCTGCTGGACGACGTCGCCCCCTGCCTGCTCGACAGCACGAACCGTGGCGTCGAGGTCGGTCGAGAACAGCAGGATCAGCGGGCCGACCGTGCCGGACAGGGCCGCGGGGTTCAGGCCTCCCACCTCGCCCTCGCCGTCGGCCGCGCGGATGCCCGCGTAGGCGCCGTCGCCGTAGTCGTTGAACCTCCAGCCGAAGGCCTGCGCGTAGAAGGCCGTCGAGGCGGCCAGGTCCGGGGCGGGCAGTTCGACGTAGTCCAGGGCGTGATGGGTGTGCACCATGCTGGCCACGCTACGCGCGGGCACCGACATGCTCACGCCGGGGCGGAGGCACTCCCGGACACACCAGCGCGGTCCGCGGCCGCCTGCTGCAACCCCTGCTCGAGGACGGCGGGGTCCTGCGCACCCGAAACCCCGTACCGCCCGTCGATCACGAAGAAGGGCACCCCGGTGATGCCGTAGGCGCGGGCCTGCGCGACGTCGGCGTCGACGTCGGCCTCGTACGTCCCGGCGCGCAGGGCCTCGAGGGCCTCGGTGCGGTCGAGCCCGGCCCCAGCGGCGAGGTCGGCGAGCTCCTCGTCGTGGCCGAGGTGGCGGCCCTGCTCGAAGTAGGCGCTGAAGAGCTTCTCGACCAGCTCGCGCTGCACGCCGCGGGCCTTGGCCAGGTGGGTGAGCTGGTGGGCCTTGCGGGTGTTGGTGTGGTGCAGGGCCGCGAAGTCGTAGCGCAGGCCGACGCCCGCGGCGATCTCGGTGACCTGGGTGAGCATCTGCTGCACCTGGTCGGCGGGGACCCCCTTGTGGTGGGCGAGGAAGTCGATCTCGCTGCCCTCGAAGTCCACCGGGGTGTCCGGGGCGAGCTCGAAGGAGTGGAAGGTGAGGTCGACGTCGAGGGCGTCGTCGGTGAGCGCGTAGCGGCGCAGAGCCTCCTCGAGCTTCCGCTTGCCGATGAAGCACCACGGGCACGCGATGTCGGACCACACGTCTACGGTCAGGGCTGAAGGCATGCCGGTGCCAACATGACTGTTCGTGGCGGCATTCCGCGGCGGCCACGCATCGGGGCGCACATCGCGGCAGAGCGTGCGGAGGTGAAGGTGACCCAGGTGGTGTCGAGCCATGAGCTGTCACTGCTGCGTCTGGTCGCGCAGGGGTTGGCGGGCCCAGGCCCGTGGGCCGACGACGGCGAGGGGTCGGCCGGTCCGGTCGAGCGGGCGACGGCGGTGGTCGGGCACCTCACGGCGGTGCAGGCCCAGGACCTGCCCGGTGCGTTGGCCTCGGTCGCGCTGCGCGCAGGCTGCTCCCGGGAGGACGTCGTCGCGGCCCTCGACGCCGGGAGGGTGGTGCGGTCCTGGCCGATGCGCGGCACCCTGCACCTCACCCCCGCGCGGGACCTCGCGTGGATGGCGGCGCTGATGACCCCGCGTTCCCTCGCGGCCGCGGCCAAGCGGCGCGCGGAGCTGGGGCTCACCGACCAGGACCTGGTCCGCGCGCAGGACGCGCTGGTCGCCGCGCTGAGCGGTGGTCGGGCGATGACCAGGGCGCAGGTCCTCACCCTCTGGGAGGAGGCCGGCCAAGGCACCACCGGTGGCCGGGGCTACCACCTGATCGTCCGCCTGGCCGAGGGTGGCGTGATCTGCCAGGGCCCGACCGCCGACGGCGAGCCCCAGTTCGTCCTGCTTGAGGAGTGGGTGCCCGAGCCTCGCCACCTCGACCGCGAGGAGGCCCTCGCCGAGATCGCGCTGCGCTACGTCCGCAGCCACGGGCCCGCGACGATCCAGGACCTGGCCAGGTGGACGAACCTGACCATGGCCGACGCCCGGGCGGGCCTCGCGGCCGTGACCGACCAGCTCACGACCCTCGAGTCCGACGGCCGCATCCACTACCTGGACCCGGCCGTGCCGGACCGCCTGACCGAGCACCGCGCCCAGGCCCGCCGCACCCTGGCCCTTCCGGGCTTCGACGAGATGGTCCTCGGCTACGCCGACCGCACCTGCCTGGTCGCCCCCGAGCACGCCCAACGCTTGGTCCCCGGCAGCAACGGCGTCTTCCGCAACACCGTCGTGCACGACGGCGCCGTGGTCGGACTGTGGAAGTGGACCGGGCGCGGCAAGAAGCGGGAGGTCGAGGTCGAGTGGCTCGCGGAGGTTGGTGTGAGGGTCAGGGGACGCGTGCCGGGGCTGGTGCAGGCGATCGGGCCCTAGGAAGCCTCGCCAACGAGCAGCGTGCGGGCGAGGAAGCACCGCGCGACCTTCGAGATCAGCTTCACCGCAAGGTCGTCGTCAACGCGCACCTTCAGGCCATGGGCGCGCCGCGCTGTCACCTACTCGTGCAGCAGCCCCGAGCCGGTCAACACTGAAGGGCCCTAGCGCCCTTCAGTGTTGGGCGCGGCCCACGCCGCGCATTGAGGACCGAACCGTCGCGCACGTTCTCACCATGGGCGCAGGGCTCGGAAATGAAGCGTGCTCAGCCTGCGGATCTCGACCGCGAAAGGAGCATGGGTCATGCGCACAGGTCAGTGCACGTCTGGCTCGTCACGCGGACCTGTCACTGGAAGACCAACTCCGCACCCGATGGCCAGCGCTCAGAGGGCTCGTCGGTGAACCACGCCTGCTCAAGACCGACCAGCCGTCCATCCCTCACCCAGACGAGCAACTCGCCGACCAGCTGGCCCTCCTGCCGAACGACCGCAGCACGAACGGGCAGGGGGCCGTCGCCGCAACCACATGGCTGGCTACCGGCCGGGACCTCAAGATCGATCATTCGACCGGGCACCTCGCCGATCACTACGGCCTGGCGGGCTTGAGCCTCCAAGACCCGAGCAGCCTCCCCGTCGAGCTCAGCAAGCACCGGCCCAAGTGCGGCGTACGCCGCCGGCGCCACGTCCACGAATGGTTGACCGCTCATGGTGTGAACGCCGTCCCGATCCGGGTGACCCCATCGACAACGGCGCCGCGGACGACGACACTTTGGCCGCCAACCTGCGTCGTGACCGTGAGATGCCAGAGCTCGGTAGGCCAGCTCCGTCCATGCTTCGGACGATCTGCTCCATAGCACCGGCCTCGCTCCCATAGGTCTTGACGAGAGGCCACCGTTCACCCTTCCTATCAATCCCCAGCGGGCCTTTGGCAAAGAAGCCCTCGCGCATCCTTCCTAACAAATGCAGCACTGAAGTCACCCCGAGAATAGGCCTTGCGCACCGATTCAAGCGAAAGATGCTCCCGCAGATAGTCAGCCAGATGGCCGACCACCTCTTCCAGTTTCTCGCGTCGAAGAGAATCAGTAGTGCGAGAGTCAAGATCGAGCAGCTCAACCACCGGCACATCCTTCGCAAACGGAAAGTTTTCAAGGTGAAGTAGCACAGGGCAGTCAGTCGGCAGTCGACGGAGCTCTCCTGCCTGAAGATCAAGACCAACATCTATGCCTAGACGATTACCGTAAGGCAATCTGTCAACGTGAACAACCCACTGGACCTCAGAACTCTCCGTCCGCCACAGGGAGGCTCGCCCCTGGAACCCTTTCGATCTGAGAGTTCCTGCGATCCACGTCCGGGGCAAGGATGTCGTGTTCACGGAGTGTAGACATCCACGTAGGCGGTCCACTTTTCGCCAGTAGCTTGCTCCAGGTATGCCTTGTACTCATTGACCTGACGCCACCCGCGTGACACAGCAGCTGGCGTGGCTGGCTTTAGTTCTCGCACGATGTTCTGCGAGTAGTCCACCGCATCGGGCCGGAGACGACTTCCCGGCAAGGCACGATTGAACACGTAGTTTCCGCCTCCGAGAGTATTGGAATAGTTCAGATGTGCACTACGACCAGCGACCGTTGCCGCCGATTCCCCCCCGGCTCCTGAAGTGAACCTACCAAGCGCGTCGCGAGGAGGGCCAGTCCCGGGCTTCGCGGTTGCAGCGGTTGCCAGTGACGCCCCTCCTCCTCTCCCCACGATTCGGAGGAGCGCCGTGAGCGCCTTTGCCAAGGCCAGCGGAGCGGCCACCATGGAGAGAGCGCTGACGGCACCCTCGAGCTCGCAGCTGAGCTCGCGGCACGGAGGTGCACAGTCCTGCTCACTACAGATCTTCTCGTGTATGAGGGCGTCGTTGTAGAGCGTCCAGGCAGTGAGGACGTTCGGGTCGTTGGCCAGCTCCCGCTGGACCGCCGGGGTCCAATCCCTGATGACTCCGGCGTAGTCACCGGCGTTGTACTTGGTTGCTATGGAGTTGACAGTCGTGCGTTCGGGCTTGCCCACCACGGTGGGTACGCTGCTCGCCTTCGCCGCGGGCGCACCACCAGAAGACGACTTCTTGTTCGAGGCCTTCTGCACACGCGCGGCTCCGGCACCAAACTGTCCGTCGATCATCGCCGCGCCCGGCAGGTACCCGGTGGGATCAGACAGAGTCAGCGGGTTGTTGTTGGCGTAGGAGTACCCGTGCCACTGCTGGGGATCGCTCAGATCAACGACGGGGTCGACCGAGATGAAGCGTCCGACGGCTTCGTCGTAGTACCGCGCCCCCAGCAGGGTCAGTCCTGTGACGTTGTCGCGGACCTTGCCGAGGAACTGCCGGTCACCAGGGACCGACTCAGTCGTCGACTCACCGCGCGCCCCGCCGTAGGGGTCGGTGTATATCCGCGTCACGCTCGTGGCTGTCCACACCGTGTTCGGCACCGCTGCCAGCGGTGTGCCGTGGTGATCGTTGACCAGGGAGGTCACCCCGCCCAGACCGCGGTCGGTGCGTACCGCGACCGTCTGGCCCGCGAAGGAGTAGTACCTGGTCGCCGAGACGCCACCGGTCGGATCGACGTGCAGCTCCTGACCGCCCGGCAGGTAGACCGTCGTCCCACCGCTGTCCGTCCTGGCAAGGCGATCACCACTGGCGTCGTAGACGAACCTCGCGCGACCGTCCTCGAGGGAGTCCTCACCCTCCGTACCCCCGTCAGGGATGCCGACCTGGGCGAGCTCACCCTCCGCGTCCCAACCCAGCAGCTGCACCGGCGCGTCCGGCAGGTCACGACTGACCTGGTTCCCGGCGGCGTCGTAGGCGTACGTCGCCGACTCGCTGCCATCGGGGCCCACGGTCGAGGTCGACGTGAGCGCGTGCGGGCCAGCCGACCCAGCGCCGTACTCGTACGTCGTGGTGGTCGCCCCCGCGGTGCCATTCGTTGCGTGCTCGACCTGACGCGTGCGGTTGCCCAGCGGGTCGTACTCGTACTGAGTCCAGTACGGCGCAGCACCACCCACGTGCTCTGGACGGACCTGACCCTGCGCCATCCCGCAGTTCGCCGCGTCCGTAGCCGTCCACGCTGAGGTCAGCCGCCGTAGACCGTCGTAGCCGAAGCACTGGTTGTCCTCGAACTGCGGCCCTGACAGGACGGCGTTGGTGGGCTTGTCCTTCACGCTCGTGACATTGCCGGCCGCGTCATACCCGTAGGAGACCGCCAGGTCGGTGCCCACCACCTGCTCGCGCTTGAGCGCGACATGGGTGAGGCGGTTGGTCACGTCGTCGTACTGGTAGGAGACGACGGCGCCGTAGCTGTTCCCGACGTCCATGAGCAACGGCTGGCCGTAGGCGGTGTACCGCGACTCCGCGACATACGTGCCCCAGCCGAACCCACTACCCATCCACCGCGGCATCGACGCAGAGTCGAAGTAGGTCGTGACCTTCTCCTGACCCAGAACCGTCGCCCCACCCGCAGACCCCGCCTCGGTCACCTTCGGCAGCGTCACCGCAGCAACCTGACCGTCCGCGGTGTACTCGTACTTGGTCGTGAAGGAGCGGGCCTCGAGCGATGCCAGATCACCGACGGCAGGCAGGGTCACTGTGCTGCTCAGAGGCTTGTAGCTGTCGTCGTACCTGTCCACCGAGGTGCGGTACTCAGCGCCGTCGACGTATCGGGTCGCCGACGCCGGCAGGCCGAGGAGGCTGCGTCCCGCGGCGTCCTTCGCCGTGTCGTAGGCCCATGTCGCACGCGTCGTCGAGCCCTCGCTGAGAGACGTCGTGCGTCCGAGACCGTCGTAAGCGTAGGTGAGCGTCTTCCCGGCACCGTGAACCGTCACGGGTCTGGTGCCGTTCTCATACTGGCTGCGTCTCCGGGTGGAGGGCAGTGGTTGCAGCGTAGTGAGCGGCCTCGGCTTCGGCGGGGGTGAGCATGCCGAGGGTGGAGTGCAGGCGTCGGTGGTTGAACCAGTCGACCCAAGCCATCGTGGTGAACTCGACGTCGCTGATGCTCTTCAGCGGGCCGTGGTGGAAGGGCCCGGGGCGGATGGCCTCGGTCTTGAACAGCCCGATGATGGTCTCCATGAGGCTGTTGTCGTAGGCATCGCCCACGGTCCCGATCGACGCAGCGATCCCCTCCAGGACCAGGTGCTCGGTGTAGCGCAGCGCCGTGTATTGCGACCCTGCATCCGAATGTGCAATGAGGTCGCCGCGGATGATGGGGTGGCCTTGCTGGCCGCGGGACCAGGCGGCCATCCGTAGCGGGATCAGGACCAGCTCGGCCGGCCTGGACGTCATCGCGTGCCAGCCCACGATGCGCTGGGCGAAGACGTCCACGACGAAGGCGACGTAGACGAATCCGGCCCAGGTCCGAACGTAGGTGAAGTCGCTGATCCAGACCCGGTTGGGGGCCTGGGCGGTGAAGTCTCGGTTGAGCAGGTCACCGGCCCGCACCCCGTCCTTGCCCGGGATCGTGGTGCGGTGCGCCCGGCCCCGGCGAACCCCGTTCATCTGCTGGTCGCGCATCAACCGATCCACGGTGCAGTGCGCGACCACCAGGCCGCGCCGGCGCAGCAGGGCAGTCATCTTGCGTCGCCCGTAGAGCGACTCGGGGGTCGGGTGCCCCTTGGCGTCAACACGCAGCGACCGCATCGTGTCCACCACCACCGCATCGCTGACCGTTCGCGCGGCCAGCACCCTGGTCGGGCTCGTCCAGGCCCGGTAAGTCCTCGCGGCGACCTGCACGCCCTGCTCGCGCAGGACCGCGCAGATCGTCTCGACCGCGAAGCCTTCGCCTCTCATGGTGTCGATGAACCCCATGATCAACGGTTGCGGGAGTCGAGCTCTCCGATGCTCCTATGTCAACCCTGGGGGTCAGGCCGCCTGCTGGAGCACGGCGGCGGGCTTGGGC
>NZ_JALPKN010000220.1 GCF_023630195.1 Actinotalea sp. C106
GACCGTGACCACGCGACCACCCGGGGCGAGCCCGCGCAGCACCCCGCCGGTGGTCAGCAGCGGCGCGCCGAGGTCTGCGGGGGCCTGCGCCCCGGTGAGGACCACGAGGATCGCGCCGAAGCGGTCGTCGCGGTTCCCGTGCCGGTGCACGTCGAGGTCCCAGGCGAGCAGCTGCTCGGCGAGGGCGTCGGCCTCGGCCTGGGAGCCGGTGTCGTTGACGACGAGCACGGGGCCGGTCACCAGGGGGTCGCCCGGGCGGTGGCGGCGCAGCACCGCGGGGCGCGGCAGGCCCAGGCGCTGGGCGAGGGTCTTGGTGAACCCCGAGTTGACGAGGTTCAGGTACGTGTCGGTCATGCTGCCTCCAGGATCGCGACGACGGCCTGCCCGCCCGCGGCGCACACCGAGATCAGGCCACGGCTGCCCGGGCCCTTCGCGGCGAGCTGCTTGGCGAGGGTGGCGACGATGCGTCCGCCGGTCGCGGCGAACGGGTGCCCGGCCGCGAGGGACGAGCCGTGGACGTTGAGCTTGCTGCGGTCGATCGAACCGAGGGCGCCGTCCAGGCCCAGGCGCTCGCGGCAGTACTCCTCGGACTCCCAGATCGCGAGGTTGCACAGCACCGTGGCGGCGAACGCCTCGTGGATCTCGTAGTAGTCGAAGTCCTGCAGGTCCAGGCCGTTGCGGGCCAGCAGCCGCGGCACGGCGTGGGCCCCGGCCATGAGCAGCCCGTCCCGGCCGTGCGCGAAGTCCACGGCTCCCGCCTCGACGTCGACCACCGTCGCGAGCACCGGCAGGCCGCGCTCGGCGGCCCAGTCGTCGCTCGCGAGCAGCACGGTCGAGGCTCCGTCGGACAGCGGGGTCGAGTTGCCCGCGGTCATGGTGGCGGGGGTCTCGAGGTGCTTGCCGAAGACCGGCTTGAGCTTGGCGAGCTTCTCGACCGAGGTGTCGGCCCGCAGGTTCGCGTCGCGGGTCAGGCCCCGGTAGGGGGTGAGCAGGTCGTCGAAGAACCCGTCGTCGTAGGCGGCGGCCAGGCGGTGGTGGCTCGCGGCGGCGAGCTCGTCCTGGGCCTCACGGGTGATGTCCATGGCGGCGGTGGTCAGGGCCTGGTGCTCGCCCATGGACAGCCCGGTGCGGGGCTCGCCCGTGGTGGGGGCCGAGGGCGCGAGGTGCCCGGGGCGGATTCGCGCGACGGCCTGCAGCTTCTGCTGCGGGGTCTTGGCGCGGGACAGGTCGAGCAGGATCGAGCGCAGCGCGTCGCTCACGACGATCGGCGCGTCCGAGGTCGAGTCGACGCCCCCCGCGATGCCGGACTCGATCTGCCCGAGTCGGATCTTGTTGGTCAGCCCGACGACGGTCTCCATGCCGGTCGCGCAGGCCTGCTGCACGTCGTAGGCGGGGGTCTCGGGGGACAGGGCCGAGCCGAGCACGGACTCCCGCGTGAGGTTGAAGTCCTTGGAGTGCTTGAGCACGGCACCGGCAGCGACCTCGCCGACCCGCTCACCGGCCAGGCCGAACCGTGCCACGAGCCCGTCGAGGGCTGCCGTCAGCATGTCCTGGTTGCTGGCCCGCACGTACGGGCCGCCGGAGCGGGCGAAGGGGATCCGGTTCCCGCCGACGACGACGGCGCGACGTGGGCTGCTGCTGGCCCCCCCCGAGCCGGTGCTGCCGGGGGTGGTGCCTGAGGAGGTCTGGCTTCCAGGGGTGCGGGCTGCCGCCATGGGCATGTCCTCTCGCGTCGTCGTTGAGCGTTCGGTCGGTCACCTGACCCCGGGGACCTGGGTCCCGGGGGGTCTGGGGGGCCGGGTGGTAGTGCCTGACACGCACAGTACCTGATACCGTCGGTCTCGTGAGTCGGATCACATCGGCAAGGTCGCCAGGAACCGGACGCAGCGTGAGCGCGCCGGCCCTGCTCGACGCCCTGCCCGCCTCCGCGGACGGCGCGCCCGACGGCAGGTCCTCCGACGCCCCCGAGGTCGACCTCCCCGCCCCGGACGGCCGCTCGGCCCGTTGGGACGAGCACCGCACCCAGCGCCGCGCCGAGCTGGTCCACGCCGCCCGCAAGGCCGTCCACCGGCACGGGCCCGACGTGTCGATGGAGGAGATCGCCGCGACGGCCGGCACGTCCAAGTCGATCGTCTACCGGTACTTCCAGGACAAGCCCGGGCTGCAGGTCGCCGTCGGCGCCGCGGTCGTCGCCCAGATGCACACGGCTCTCGACGAGGCCTCCCGCGCCGCGGAGACCCCGCGCGAGGGGCTGCGCGCCATGATCGACGTGTACCTCGCGATGGTCGAGCACTCCCCGCACGTCTACTACTTCGTCACCCGCCCCCTCTCGGAGGACGCCGAGGCCCCCCTGGGGCACTTCCTTGACGCCGTCGCGACCCTCATCGCCAGGCCCTTCACCGAGGTGCTCACCGCCGGCAGCCGCGAGCGGGTGCAGGCCGACCTGTGGGCCTCGGGGGCGGTGGGCTTCATCCGCGGCACCGGGGAGTGGTGGCTGAGCCACCGCGAGGACGACGGCGCCCCGACCCGCCTCGAGCTGACCGACCGCGTGACCACCTGGCTGCTGGCCGGGCCCGTGGGCTTCCTGACCCGCACCCGGCCCGAGCCCTCGAGCACCACCGAGCCTTCGACCACGACAGAGCCCCCCCGCACCGCACACACCGCCCACCTCAACGACGAGGAGCAGTCATGACCACCCTGAGCGACCACCGCGAGCAGCGCCCCACCACGGCGCCGTCGACGGCCGAGCCGCGCATCGACGTCGCCGTCCTCGAGCAGGCCCTGCTGGGCCGCTGGGCCGACATCCGCCGCGAGGCCCGCACCTTCCTGGCCGACCCGCGCCTGCACCGCGTCGAGGGCCAGACCATGGCCGAGCACCGCGAGACCGTCCTGGAGCAGCTGCGCATCCTGGCCACCGAGGGGGACGTGCTGCGCGCCTTCCCGAAGGCCCTGGGTGGCGCGGACGACCACGGGGGCAGCCTCGCCCGGTTCGAGGAGGTCATCACCGCCGACCCGTCCCTGCAGATCAAGGCCGGTGTGCAGTGGGGCCTGTTCGCCTCGGCGATCCTGCACCTGGGCACCGCCGAGCACCATGAGAGGTTCCTCCCCGGCGCGATGTCGGTCGAGGTCCCCGGGGCCTTCGCCATGACCGAGACGGGCCACGGCTCGGACGTCGCGAGCATCGGGACGACGGCGACCTACGACGACGCGGCCGAGGAGTTCGTCATCCACACCCCGTTCCGGGCGGCGTGGAAGGACTACCTGGGCAACGCGGCCCTGCACGGCACCGCGGCGGTGGTCTTCGCCCAGGTCATCACCCGCGGGGTCAACCACGGGGTGCACGCCCTGTACGTCCCGCTGCGTGACCCCGAGACCGGCGAGTTCCTGCCCGGGATCGGCGGGGAGGACGACGGGCTCAAGGGCGGGCTCAACGGCATCGACAACGGTCGGCTGCACTTCGACCAGGTGCGCGTCCCGCGGACCAACCTGCTCGACCGGTACGGCTCGGTCGCCCCCGACGGCACCTACACCTCGCCGATCGCGAGCCCGGGGCGCCGGTTCTTCACCATGCTCGGCACCCTCGTCCAGGGGCGGGTCTCCCTCAACGGGGCGGCGGTCAACGCGAGCAAGCTGGCGCTGATCGTCGCGGTGACCTACGCCAACGAGCGTCGGCAGTTCGCGGGCGGTGCCGTCAACGACGAGGTGCTCCTGCTCGACTACGCCGAGCACCAGCGCCGTCTGCTGCCCCGGCTGGCCCAGACCTACGCGGCGGCCTTCGCCCACGAGCAGCTGCTCAAGTCCTTCGACGCGGTGTTCTCCGGGGCCTCCGACACCGACGAAGACCGTCAGGACCTCGAGACCATCGCGGCGGCCCTCAAGTCGACCTCGACCTGGCACGCCCTCGACACCCTGCAGACCGCCCGCGAGGCCTGCGGCGGGGCCGGGTTCCTCACCGAGAACCGGCTCGTCTCGCTGCGTGCCGACATGGACGTGTACGTGACCTTCGAGGGGGACAACACCGTCCTGCTCCAGCTCGTCGCCAAGCGGCTCCTCGGGGACTACGCCAAGGAGTTCAAGGACGTCGACGCCGGTGGGGTCGCCCGGTACGTGGCGGAGCGGGCCGCGAGCGCCGCCCTGCACCGCACGCCCCTGCTGCGCGTGGTCCAGACCCTCGCCGACGGCGGGGACGTGCGGCGCTCAGCCGGTCAACTGCGCGAGACCGAGACCCAGCGCGAGCTCCTCACCGACCGCGTCGAGACGATGGTCGCCGAGGTCGCCCAGCTGCTGCGCCCCGCGACGAAGGCCCCGCGGGAGAAGGCCGCCGAGATCTTCAACACCCACCAGCACGCCCTGATCGAGTGCGCCCGCGCCCACGCCGACCTGCTGCTGTGGGAGGCCTTCACCGCGGGCCTGGACAAGATCACCGACCCCGGCACCCGGCAGGTGCTCACCTGGCTCCGTGACCTGCACGGCCTCTCGGTCATCGAGCAGAACCTCGCCTGGTACCTCATCAACGGCCGTCTCTCGGCCGGCCGGGCGCGCACGGTCACCTCCTACATCGACCGGCTGCTGACCCGCCTGCGCCCCCATGCCCAGGACCTGGTCGACGCCTTCGGCTACGCCCCCGCGCACGTCCGCGCCGAGGTCGCGACCGGGGCCGAGGCCGGGCGCCAGGACGAGGCGCGCACCTACTACCGCCGCCAGCGTGCGAGCGGCGACGCCCCCATCCCGGAGAAGTCGGCCACCCGCTCCTAGAAGCTCGTGTCAGAACGTGGGATACCCCGAGGGTCCCCACGTTCTGACACGAGATCAGGCGAGGTGAGAGAGGACCGCGTCCGCGATCACCTGGGGGTGGGACTCGGGGAGCCAGTGGTCGGCGTCGAGGCCGATCGAGCGGTACGGCCCGCGCACGTAGCGACGGGTCGCTGCCGCGCCCCAGGCCGAGAAGAAGGGGTCGGTGTAGCCGTGCACCAGGGCCGTCGGCACGTGCACGATCCCCGCGCCGAACCCCCGCCCCAGAGGCAGGGCCCGGTACCAGGCCAGGGCCGCGGTCAGGGCACCCGGCTCCTGCAGCCGGTCGACGTAGTGCTCGGTCCGGTCCGCAGCGAGCCCGGCCGATCGGAGCGCTCGACGCAACCCGGCGCCGTCGTCGGCGAGCAGCCGGGCCTCGGGCAGGCGCGGCACCTGGAAGGCCAGCATGTACGTCGACCGTCGGCCCTGGTCGGCGTACCGCACGGCCTCGCCGAGGGCCGCCGGGTGCGGGGTCGACAGCGCCGTGAGGGAGGCCACGCGGGCCGAGCGGCGGCTCGCCACGGCCCAGGCGACGGCCCCGCCCCAGTCGTGCCCGACGACGTGCGCCTGCTCGACCCCCGCCGCATCCAGCAGGGCGACGACGTCGTCGACGAGGTTCTCG
>NZ_JALPKN010000221.1 GCF_023630195.1 Actinotalea sp. C106
CGGCGGACGGGCGGCCGCGCTCGGGGCGGCCTCGACGGTGGTGGCCGCCGGGGTCGCGGGCGGGCTGGTGCTCGCGGTCTCCTGACCGGCGCACCTGGGTCACGGTCGGCCGAGGACGACGTTGAGATAGCTCGGGTGCAGAACGCGTCAGGACCGGCCCCGCACCGCGGGAGAGGCCTCGAGTGAGAGGAGGCCCGGGAGGGGCTCTTCGTGGTTCGTGGTGATTGGGCCGGGTCGCGTCGTTGGGACGTAGAAGGCTCGTGGCCTGCTGGGATGGGTGTTGTCGAGACATCCAAGGACCAGAGGACCACGAGCCGTGTTCGAGCCTACGGGTTCGCGGCGTGATGCTGCGAGCACGATCTTCAACCTGCCCGACTACCGTGTGATCGATGCCGTCGAGGGGCCCGGTGGGCAGCGACAAGTCGTCGTGCAGAGCACCGCGCCGCCGGGGTGCCCGGTCTGCGGGGGGATCTCGGTGCGGGTGCACTCCAGGCGCCGGCAGGTGGTGCGCGACGTCCCGATGGGCGGCCCGGTGCAGGTGGTCTGGGACAAGCGGCGCTGGTTCTGCGCCGAGGCGCTCTGCCCGCGCGGGACGTTCAGCGAGTCCACGATCCAGATCCCTGCTCGCGCCCGGTCCACGGCTCGGCTGCGCGAGGCGCTGGTGGCTGCGGTGGTGGTCTCGGGGCGGGCCGCGTCGGAGACCGCCCGGGCGTTCTCGGTGTCCTGGTGGACCGTCCAGGCCGCCCTGTCCGCGGTCGCGGTGCTGCTTGAGGAGGTCGACGCGGTCCCGGTGCGCCGCCTGGGTGTCGATGAGCACCGCTACCGGTCGGTGAAGTACTTCCGCCGCCCCGATGGGACGTGGCGCAGGTTCGAGCCGTGGATGACCACCCTGGTCGACCTGGACACCGGGCGGGTTCTGGGTGTGGTCGACGGGCGCGACAGCGCCGGTGTCGGGGCCTGGCTCGCCGCACGCAGCCCTGCCTGGCGCGAGGGCGTCCAGGTCGTGGCGATCGCCCCCTCGGCGGCGTTCCGCAAGGCGCTGACCGAGCACCTGCCGAACGCCGCGATCAGCGTCGATGCGTTCCACCTGGTCGCGCTGGCCAACGACATGGTCACCAAGGTCCGCCAGCGCATTACCCGCGACCGCCACGGACGGCGCGGGCGCCTCGTCGACCCCGCATGGGCCAACCGGCGCCTGCTGCTGCGCGGAGCCAACACCCTGTCCGCGGCCGGGTGGGCGCGCCTGGAGCGCGTGCTGCGCACCGACGACCCGACCGACGAACTCGGCGCCGCCTGGGCCATCAAGGAGCAGGTCCGCCGCCTGCTGAGCACCGGGTCCCTGGCCGACGCTCACGAGGAGAGGATGCGCCTGGGCGCCTACGTCCTGGCCGCGAACATGCCCGAGAGCGACAAGCTCTACGACACCATCACCGCCTGGTGGGCGTCGATCGAGGTCCTGATCGTGACCGGCGTGACCAACGCCCGCACCGAGGCCGCGAACACCGCGATCAAGAACATCAAGCGCACCGGCCGAGGGTTCCGCAACGAGAACAACTACCGCACCCGTATCCTGCTCGCCAGCGCCGCGAAGACCGCAGCGTGAACACCCTCCTCAGCGAGCACGTTCACCACCAACCGTGAGGAGCCCCGGGAGGTGGCCTCGTGCCTGGCTGCCGAGCAGCGCGTCGCGCGCACCGAACTCGCCGGCGTGCGCAAGCGGGGCGGGGCCTCAGAGGTGCCACTGAGCAGCAACTATTCCATAACGTAACTTATCGGTGCACAATCCAGTGTGAACCGAGTCCAGCGAGGCCAGGGTGGAGCGTGAACGTCAGGCGTGCGGGGTGCTGCGGCTATGGCCCCGGCCTCATGGACGGTCGAACACAGCCTTGAGAGGAAAGGGTTGGGAACCTAATCCGCGCGGTAAGTCTCATAGATATCGCCACCCGGCCACTCGTCGGCATACACCTCGAGAACCCGCTGCGCGGCTCGCTGAACGCGCCAGTCCTGTGTCGGTGAGTCAAGGGCGACCATCGCTTCTTGAATTTCGGGCCAGCGGAGCTCGCGCATGCAAAACTCAAGGCTCTCCACAACTCCTGGTCGCAAAAGCTGGAGTTCCCCCGGTCTAGGCGCGGTCAATGCGAGGAGCGCCTCCACGGCCTCTCGGCGTCGATCGGGCGAAGACTTCAGCAAGCCCCGCAACTCCAACAGCGGTGGTTCGATCGCCCGTGTGTCGAAGGACGCTTCGGCAGCAGCCAGGACCCTGGCAATCGCTCTCTGAAGATCACCCGGCACCGATGGCCCCTTAGTGTGCAACTGTCTGCCACGCATTTGCCTGCACCTTAAGCCTCGTTTGCTCCTGGAAGGCGGTGCGGGCGACGCCCGCAATGGATCCATCCGGTCGGTAGTGGCCCGACCTGTTGTTCAGCATGTGAATTGTACCATTAAACACCCGAACTTCACCGGCCGCGAGGACATCGCGGCCTCGACTCAGACTGATGTGACCACCCCGGCCAACTACCAAGGAGCCATCTTGCTGGACGACGTAATCGAAGCGGCCATTGATGCCTGAGAGCCGATTCAGTGGCACCGTCCCCCCCGGGATCAATGGGTCGTCCGGGGCAAGGTTCGACCAAGTGCGCGGTGCGGCTGCGGTTCCTGCTGCGGGCGAGGTTGCGATGGGCGCTCTCGGCGATCCTCCGGTTGCGGCGGACACTCCCCCCTTCACGCCAAAAGCGGTTGCGACGGTTATGAGAGCAGCACTATGGCCCGCGATCAAGGCGTCCCCCGGCTGTCCTGCATTGTGGTACTCGTACGCAGCCGAGGCCTGCTCCACCGCGGAATACATGGGGTTGAAGTGCACGTTTGCCGTGTCCCAGGTTCCGCACAGCCCGCCACCGGAGTCGTTATATACGGAATGGATAGAGTTGAGCTGCTCCCATCGGCCCCGGATTGTGAGGGATTCTCCAACGGCGTCGAGCGTTCGGTACGATGAGATAGGAAAGGCAAACAGTGTCTTCCAGGCTTGCTCGTCTGGCCCAGACGGCCATAGACCGGAGCGATCCGTGTAAGTTGTCGGATTGTTGAAGCCGTACGTGAAGCCGTTGACCGTGGGCATTCCTACAGGCACGGCAATCGGGTCTGTCTCGGTGAACCGCCCTGTAGCGGGGTCGTAGTCGCGGGCTCGTAGGTCGTACAGGCCGGTGACCTGGTCGAGGTACTGGCCGGCGAAGCCCAGTCCGGTGAGTGTGGTGTCCGCGTTGGGGGCGGTTGCTCGTCCGAAGGGGTCGAGCAGGCTGGAGGCGAGGGAGAGCTGCGTGGTGTCTCCCGCGGCGTGGGCCACGTTGCCGAAGGGGTCGTTCAGGAGCCAGGTGTCGTCGTCGGGTGTGCTGGCGGTGATGGCGGTGCCGGCGGTGAGGGTGTCGGGGAGCCAGGTGGTGGTGGGGGTGCCGTTGGCGTTGTACTGGCCGGTGCGGGTGGGGAGGCCGGTGGCGTTGTCCCAGGTCCAGGTGGCGCTGAGCGCGTCGTCGATCAGGCGTGCGGTGCGGTTGCCTTCGGGGTCGTAGGAGTAGGTGACGGTTCGCCCGTCGGGTAGTTCGTGGCCGGTGACTTCGTTGGCGAGGTTGGTGGTCTGCGTGCTGGTCCCGGCGGGGGTGGTGGTGGTGTCGATGGTGCCGTCGGGGGTCCAGGTGTTGGTCAGGACGGTGTCGCTTCCGTCGTTCGCGGTCAGGAGCTGGTTGGCGTCGTCATAGGTGTAGGTGGTGGTGCCTGTGGGGGTCGCGAGCTCGGTGCGATTTCCTAGTTCGTCATAGACGTAGGTGTCGGAGCCTGGGCAAGACTCGGTTGTGAACGCGCAGTAGGACGTCAGCCACCCGTTCTCATCGTGTGCGTATTCGGCCGTGGACGTGTCGTGCGTTTCGGCGGTCTCGACGGAGAAGTCATCGACGAGGACGGTGAGGGACTCGCTTGTCTCTTCTTCCCACTCCACGATGCCGCTGGTTATCGCGGCCACTCCAGGGGCTTGGAGATCAGGGTGGTCATCGGTGGTGGTGAACTGCCAGTCCGCGGGCTCGCCGTCCTGGGTTTTCCACACCTTTGCGCGGACGGTGGTAGGTGCGGTTCCTTCAGCCTGGAGGCGGATGGCAACCGTCTCACCAGCGCTGTAGGTGACCCCCCATTGATCCTCAGCGTGGTCGAAGTAGATCGGCCCGAGCCACTGGTGCCCGGCATAGATGTTCACCTGCATGGAACTGTCTGGCGCCCAGAGGTCCAACTTCAAACGGTAGGCGAGGTCATCCACCTGTCTGGCGACGAGGGTCAGCTCGACGTCGTCACCCGCGAGGACCTGGTCCATGGTGAATGTGGCGCGCACGTCGGTGGAGTCGGAGGCAGGCATGTCGAGCATCGAGGTGACGGACGTGCCCGTGGTCAGATCATGGCGTGCGGTGCCGTCGCTCACGGAGGCGTTGTCGGGGTCGTCGACTGTCCACTGGTTGCCTTGCGCGGTCTGGCCCCACCCGGACGCGACGGTCCTGTCGAAGTCGTCCGTGACTTCGTGGGTGGTGGTGGTCGGTTGCCCGGCCGTTGTCATCTGGGTCGGGTACCCGCGCGCGTCGCGGGTGACGGTGTAGGTCGCCAGGGTCGCGTCTGGGGTGGCGTGGGTCAGTTCGGCGATCTGGCCGGTGGGGTCGTGGGTGTAGGTGGTGGTGGTCGGAGTGGTGGTGCCGCGGGTGACGGTGTTGAGCTGGCTGGCAACGTCGTAGGCGTAGGTCACCGGTTCGAGCTGGGTGGTGCCGGTGGGCGTGGTGGTGTTGAGGCGGCCGGCTTCGTCGTAGGTGTAGGTGGCGCCCTGGCCGGTGGAGTAGTCGATGGCGGCCAGGCGCCCGGCGGAGGTGTAGCCGTAGGTCGCGGAGGCGGGGGTTGGTCCGGTGCGGGTGACGCCGGTGACGCGTCCGGCGTCGTCGTAGGCGAGCTCGATGTCGGCGGCGGCGATGCCGTCGTCGGCTCGGCTGGCCGCCTCGAGGCGCCCGGCGGGGCTGTAGGTGTAGGTCAGGTCGGGGGTGCCATCGGAGTAGGAGATCGTGGTGACGCGCCCGGTGGGGTCGTACTGGTACTGGATGGTCCCGTCGTGCGGGTCGGGTGTGGTGGTGCCCGAGGGCTTGACGGTGGTGACCAGGCGCCCGGCGTCGTCGTAGGTCATCTCGGTGACGCGGCCCAACGCGTCAGTGGTACTCAGCACGTTGCCGGCCGGGTCGTAGGTGTGGGCGGTGGCCCGGTCGAGTGGGTCGGTGACGGTGGCCAGGTTCGAGGCGTCGTGAACCGTCACGGGTCTGATGCCGCTTCCTTGTGATGAAGGATGGCGACATGCCCAAGAAGTA
>NZ_JALPKN010000222.1 GCF_023630195.1 Actinotalea sp. C106
CGCGCGTGTGCCGGGCCAGGGCGAAGCGTGCCGCAGGGACCGCCGCGGGGGACATCGACAGGCTGGTGACCCCGAGCCCGGTCAGCACGAGGGCCATGACCGGGTCCGCCGCGGACTCCCCGCACACGCCGGCGGGCTTGCCGAGCGCGACGCCGGCCTCCGCCGTGAGGGCCACGAGGTCCAGCACCGCAGGCTGCCAGGGGTCGAGCAGGTCGACGAGCTCCCCCAGGAGGCGATCGGTGGCCATCGCGTACTGGGCGAGGTCGTTGGTGCCCAGGGAGACGAAGTCCACCTCGGCGAGCACGTCCCGGGCCCGGAGCGCTGCCGAGGGCACCTCGACCATGACCCCGACGGTCCCGACGCCGGCCTCGCGGGCGATCGAGGCGAACTGGGCGGCCTCCTCGACCGTGGCGACCATCGGTGCCATGACCCAGGGCTGCTCGCCCGTCTCGCGGGCGGCCCGCCCGATCGCGGCGAGCTGGGTGCGCAGGAGGTCCTCCGCGGCGCGCACCAGCCGGAAGCCGCGGACGCCGAGGGCCGGGTTCTCCTCACCCTGCCGAGTGACGAAGGCCAGGGGCTTGTCGGCCCCGGCGTCGAGGGTGCGGATGACCACCTTGCGTCCGGCCAGGGCGCGGAGCACCCGCGCGTAGACCGCAGTCTGCTCGTCCTCGGTCGGGGCCGTCGTCCGGCCGAGGAAGAGCACCTCGGTGCGGAACAGACCGACCCCCTGGACGGCCGCGTCGGTCAGGCGCTCGGCGTCCTCCGCGGTACCGATGTTGGCGAGCAGCGCGACCTCGTGGCCGTCGGCCGTCCGCCCCGGGCCGGTGGCCTCGGCCAGGGTCGCCAGGGCCGCCCGTCGGGTCTCGACGCTCGCGCGGACGGTCTCGTCGGGGTCGACGAGCACGGTGCCGGCGGCGGCGTCGACGGCGATCTCGGTGCCGTCCTGGAGGGCCGCGGCCCCGCGCACCCGCACGACGCACGGGATGCCCAGCTGACCCGCGATGATCGCGGTGTGCCCGGTGGGGCCGCCCTGCTCGATGACGATGCCGAGCACCTTGTCGAGCTCGAGCGCGGCGGTGTCGGCCGGGGAGAGGTCCTCGGCGACGACGACGGAGGGACGGGCGAGGGCGGGGACCCCGGGCTCGGGCAGCCCGTCGAGGCGCGCCACGACGCGGTCGCGCACGCTGCGCAGGTCGGTCACCCGTTCGGCGAGGTACCCGCCCGCCGCCGCGAAGAGGTCCATGAACTCGGCCGTCGCGCGGTCGACGGCGACGGTCGCGGCCGCGCCGGCGTCGATCCTCGTGCACGCCTGGCCGACGAGCTCGGGGTCCTGGGCCATGAGTGCGGTGGCCCCGAGCACCTCGCCGATCGTGCCGCCGGCCTGCTCGGCGCGCTGCTCGAGGGACGCTGCCACGGCGGCGAAGGCCTCGGTCACCGCGCGCTTGGCGGCCTCGCGGTCCTCAGGCCCCGGCTGGTCCTGCTGGACCCGCGGGGCGGGGTGCGCACGGGCGACAGGCCCGACGACGGCCCCGCGGCCCACCCCCGAGCCGTGCAGGACCTGCGAGGCCACCGCGGTCATGCGGGCTTCACCGCGTCGAGGTCGGTCGCGAGCAGCTCGACCAGACCGTCCAGGGCCTCGTCTGCCCCGTCACCCTCAGCGCTGATGGTGACCTCCTCGCCGTGCTTCACCCCGAGGGCCATGACCCGCAGGATGCTCGTCGCGTCGACGGCCGGGCCGTCCCCCTTCGCGATCGTGACCCCCAGGCCGGTGCCCGCAGCCGCCTGCGTGAAGAGCTTCGCCGGACGGGCGTGCAGCCCGACCCCCGACGCCACGACCACTGTTCGCTGTGCCATGCCCACTCCTCCGCCACCGTGGTGGCTCGTTCGTCGTGGTGCCGGTCGTCGTCGACCCGTCGCACCTATCCAACACCCCACCGTCCAGGGACGTCGGGCTCGCAGCCCGACGTCCCTGCGTCCGTCTCAGGGCTCGATCGTGACCTTGATGGCCTCGCCCCGCTGCACGATCCCGATGCCCTCGAGCACCTGGTCGAGCGGCAAGAGGTGCGTGATCAGGTCCTTGACCGGCACCTTGCCGTCGGCGATCAGCTGCAGCGCCCGCTTGTTGTGCTCGGGGCTCGAGCCGTTGGCACCCACGATCGTGAGCTCGCTGTAGTGCACCAGGTTCGAGTCGAGGGTGATCGTCGGGTTGTCCTTGGGCAGCCCGCCGAAGAAGCTGATCCGGCCACCGCGCGCGAGCATCGGCATCGCCTGCTCCTGCGCGGCGCCCGAGGCCGCCGCCGTGATCGCGACGTCGACCCCTCGCCCGTCGGTCAGCTCGAGGATCCGGGCGACCGCGTCCTCGTCCTCGCTGCAGATCGCCGCGTCCGGGTGCACGATCTCGGCAGCCATGTCGAGGCGTTCGCGGCTCAGCTCGACGAGAAACACCCGCGCAGCCCCGAAGGACCGCGCCAGACGGACGTGCAGGCAGCCGATCGGGCCGGACCCGACGACGACGACGTCGTCCCCCGGGTTGATCCGGACGAGCTCCTGGGCGTTGAGCGCGCACGCCAGGGGTTCGGCGACGCTCGCCTCGGCGAAGCTCAACCCCTCGGGGATCCGGTTGAGCCCGTCGACCTTGAGCACGTTCTCGGGGACGACCATGTACTCGGCGAAGCCGCCGTCGAAGTGGTAGCCCATCGAGACCTGGTTCGGGCAGATGTTCATCTGGTCCTTGGCGCAGAAGGCGCACTCCCCGCACGGGATCGCGGCGATGACCTGCACCCGGTCCCCGACCGCCCAGCCCTCGACCTCGGCCCCGCTCTCGACCACCTCGCCGGCGATCTCGTGGCCCATGACCCGTGGCGGGTGGATGTGGTGGTGGCCGAACCGGGAGATCTTGACGTCGGTGCCGCAGGTCGAGCAGGCACGGACACGGATCTTCACCTCCCGGGGGCCCGCCGACGGCTCGGGGGCGTCCTCCAGACGGACGTCACCGGGGGCGTGGAAGCGTGCGACTCTCATCGTTCTCCTTCTCGGGTGGGCTCCGGGGTGTCCTCCGGAGCGGGGGTGAGCATGGCCAGCACCGTCTCGGCGGACTCGGCCGCCCGCAGCGCCTCGGCCCGCTCGGGGTCCAGCAGGATCTGCGCGAGCTCGGCGAGGATCTCGACGTGACCGTCGCCCTGCGCCGCGATCCCGATGCAGACCGTGACCTGCGCGCCGTCCCAGTCCACCCCGGCCGGGAAGCGCACGAAGCACAGGGCGTCCCGCAGGACGGCCTCCTTGCCGGCGAGGGTCGCGTGCGGGATCGCCACGCCCTCCCCGATGTAGGTCGAGACCGACTCCTCGCGCTCGAGCATCGCCGGGACGTACGCGGCCTCGACCGCGCCGCAGTCCACGAGGGCCTGACCGCAGATCCGGATGGCCTGGGTCTTGTCGGCCGCCTGCTCGGCCAGACGGATCGCGTCCGGTGCGAGCAGGGCGGCCGGGTCGACGTCAGACATCGATGGTCTGCCCCTGCTGGATCGCGGTGACCACCTTGGTCACCGCGGGGTCCCCGAGGAACAGGTTGAACGGGACGACGGGGGTCCCGCCGGCGACCCCACGGGCCCGGTCGGCCAGCCCCGCGTGGGTGAGCACGACGTCGGCATCCCCCGGGATCTCCTGGACCGACGTGTGCTCGACCGTCACGCCGTTCTTGGCGAGCTGCTTGCGGACCGTGCTGGCCAGCATCACGCTGCTGCCCATCCCGGCGTCGCAGGCGACGACCAGCTTGCGTACCGCACTGCCGTCGATGGTGGTCATGGGGTCCTCCTCGGTGAGGTGTGGATGGTGCTGTGTGCTGCGACGAGAGGTCGCGATCAGGCGGTGGTGGGCGGTGCCGGCTGGGAGGTCGAGACGCCGGCCTTGGCGGCGGCCTTGCGGTCAGCCACCTCGGCGCGGGCGGCGTCCAGATCCTCCGAGCTCGACGGCGCGCCGTCCTCGTCCTCCTTGGGCTCCTTGCGGCCGAAGCCCAGCAGGACAGCCGCGACGACAAAGCTGACGACCGCGGCCACGGCGATACCCAGCAGCACCGCGAGGTGACCGCCTCGTGGAGTAACGGCCATGTAAGCGATGATCGAGCCCGGTGCCGGAGAGGCCACGAGACCTGCACCAGTGATGATGTTGGTGAGGATCCCAGCCGCCCCGCCGAGGATGGCCGCCGCGATGAGCTGGGGCTTCATGAGGATGTAGGGGAAGTAGATCTCGTGGATGCCACCGAAGAAGTGGATGACGATGGCCGCGGGGGTCGAGGGACGCAGCAGGCGCGGCCCGAAGAACATGAACGCGACCAGGATGCCGAGGCCCGGACCGGGGTTCGTCTCGAGCATGAACAGGATCGACTTGCCGGCATCCTCGAACTGCGCGGCGCCGAGGGGTGTGAGGACGCCGTGGTTGATCGCGTTGTTGAGGAAGAGCACCTTGCCGGGCTCGATGATGAGCGCCGCCAGCGGCAGCAGGCTGTTGTCGACCAAGAAGCCCACGGCACTCTCGGCCCAGCCCATGACCGTGTCGACGATCGGGCCGATCGCGAGCAGGCCCGCGATCGCCATAGCGGCCCCGACGATGCCCGCGGTGAAGTTGTCCACCAGCATCTCGAAGCCGGCCTTGGTGCGGTGCTGCACGGCGGCGTCGATCTTCTTGATGATCCAGGCGGCGAGCGGCCCGATGGCCATCGCGCCGAGGAACATGGGCGAGCCGGTGCCGACGATCACACCGACGGTGGCGATCGCCCCGACCACGCCGCCGCGGTTCCCGTGCACCATGCGGCCACCGGTGAAGCCGATCAGCAGGGGCAGCAGGTAGGTGATCATCGGACCGACCAGCCCGACGCCGGTGAGCCCCACGTCAGGGTCGGTCGCGACGTAGTCCCCGAAGCCGCCGATCTGCGCGACCGGGAACCAGCCGACCTCGATGAAGACGGCCGTGATGAGGCCCCAGGCGATGAACGCACCGATGTTGGGCATCACCATGCCGGCGAGGTAGCCGCCGAAGCGTTGGACGGTCGCCTTGGCCCCCGTCCCGGTCACCGTGGGTGTGTACTCGCTCATCTCTGGAACTCCTTCGTCGCCAGTCGAACCTGCGGGGATGGTGCGGTGCTGCGGGGCGGGGTCACCCCGTCGCGGCGAACGGCTCGGCGAGCCGCTCGTCGCTGAGGACGTCAGGGAGCAGGTGTACCGCTCCGTGATCGATGTCGTGGGGGCCGGGCATCTGGCTGCCCGGCAGGGTCACCGCGGCCGCCCCCCAGGCCAGGGCCTGGGCGAGGGCTGCGCGGGCAGGGGCGCCGGTGGCCTCGGCGGCGAGGAACCCGGCGAGGAA
>NZ_JALPKN010000223.1 GCF_023630195.1 Actinotalea sp. C106
GGCCACGAGGGCCCCTGGCACGGTCGGGGCGTCGGGATCCGGGGCGACGAGCTCGGGCCCGCCCCCCGCGCAGGCGGCCAGGGCCCCCACGCCCACGACGACCCCCGAGACGGCGAGGGCCTCACGGCGGGTCAGGGCCGGGCTCATGGCAGCGCGGTCAGGACGCTCAGGACCACCGCGGCCGAACGGTCTGCGGCGTCGTCCACGTGGGTGAGGAAGTCGTCCCCCGCGACCGGACCGCACAGGTCGGAGATGCCGCGCACCGCGAGGAAGGGCACGTCGTACAGGTGGCAGGTCTGGGCGAGGGCCACCGACTCCATGTCGGTCGAGAGCCCCGACGGGAAGGCAGCGCGCACGCCGTCGACCATCGTGGCGTCGATGAAGGAGTCCCCCGAGAGCATCGCCCCCGTCAGGACGCGCAGCCCCTCGGGCCCGGCGGCCGGCACGGCGCCGAGCAGGGCCTCGTCGGGCGTGTAGGTCGGCGGCATGCCGGGCACCTGGCCCAACGCGTACCCGAAGGCGCGGGCGTCCGCCCCCGAGTACACGTACTCGCTCCCGACGACGACGTCCCCGACCCGCACCTCGCTGCCGAGCCCACCGGCGCTGCCCGCGCTGATCAGGGCCCGCGGACGGGTGCCGGCGATCGCCACGGCCGCAGCGGCCGCAGCGTTGACCAGGCCGATCCCGCTGCGCACGAGGAGCACGCTGCGGCCGTCGACCGACACCACGCGGTGCTCGGCCTGGCCCACCTGCGTGGCACCACCCACGGCCTGGGCGCGCTCGAGGAAGGGCGCCGCCTCGTCGGTCATCGCGATGACGACGATCGCGTCCACGGAGATCATGCGGAGACTGCGCTCCATCCCTCACGCCCGGCCAGGAAGGCGCGCGCGGCGTCCTGCGCCCCCTCGAGGGTGTGGTTCGCGCCCCAGCCGCACTGGACCTCGTTGGCGGCCGGGACCTCACCGGCCTCGATCACGTCCTGCAGGGTGCGCTCGACCAGGGTCATGACCTCCTCGAGCTCCCACTCCCCCTGCAGGATGAGGTAGAAGCCCGTCTGGCAGCCCATCGGCGAGAAGTCGACCACCCGGTCGGTGTGGTTGCGCGAGTGTTCGGCGACCATGTGCTCGAGGGAGTGCACCACGGGCATCTCGAGGTGGCCGTGGTTGGGCTGGCTGAAGCGGAGGTCGTACTTGGTGATCACGTCCCCCGCGGGCAGCGTCTTGGTGTCCGCCAGCCGCACGTAGGGCGGGGTGACGGTGCGGTGGTCGAGGTTGAAGGACTCGACGTTCATGCGGGGCTGGTTCACGGTGCGGTCCTCACATCGGTGGTGCGCGGGTAGCCCTGAGTGTTCCTCAGGACGGCAGGGGGCGGCCAGTCCGCACGTCGTCGCAGCCGGCCGGTCGGTCGGTCCGGTCAACGGCCGCCGAGCTGGCCGGGGTAGAACCCGAGCCGGGCGAGGGGCTCGACCAGCTGGGCCTCCTCGTAGGCGAAGTGCGAGTGCAGGGTGTCGGTGAGCGCGTCGACGGCGTCCTGGAGCTCGTCGAGGTCCTCGACGTCCTGCCGGATCACCGCCACGAGCGACCGGTCGAGGTTCTCGAGCACCTCGTGGATGACGTGGTGCTCGGCCTCGAGACGGTCGATCACCGGCTCGAGGGTGGGCTCTCCGGACCGCAGGTGCGGGAAGATCTGCGCGTCCTCGAGGCTGTGGTGCTGGGTGACCACCCGGCAGTAGGAGGCGCAGTACGCGCCGA
The DNA here is from genome assembly GCF_023630195.1 of Actinotalea sp. C106. Lineage (GTDB taxonomy): Bacteria > Actinomycetota > Actinomycetes > Actinomycetales > Cellulomonadaceae > Actinotalea. The sequence goes on from NZ_JALPKN010000223.1 coordinate 1,752, forward strand.
GGGTCCACTGGTTCTGCCGCATCGTCATGGCGTTGATCGCCGACCGCGCCCGCCCGGCGTCGAGGGATCCGGCCCTCACCTGGTCCACGACGTCCCGGACCTTGGTCAGCTCCGCACGGAGCATGTCGTGCACCTCGACCAGGTGCCGACCCGCCGCCCGTCCCTCCTCGGTGTAGGTGACGGCCTCGGGGGGCGCCGCCTGAGGGCGGGTCTCCTCGTCGAGCAGGCTCTCCTCGCGCAGCCGCTCGGGGGCCACGGTGACCGTGACCCCGAGGGCGGACTCCCGCACGGCAGCGCCCGCCCCCGCCGCGAGCTGGACCGACCCCCCAGCGGCGGTCTCCTCGTGCTGACCCGAGGCGGGCCCCGTGGGCCCGGAGCCCGTCTCGGTGGTGAGGTGCCCGGCGGCCTGCCGTCGTTCGCGCTCGGCGTCGACCTGCTCGCGGACGGCGGGCGCCACCTCCTGGGCCAGCACCTCGAGGGCTCGGGGGTCGTCGCCGCCGAGGATGAAGGTGCTCATCCCGTGCTCGAGCACGAGGTCCACGAGCTCGGCGACCCACTGCGCGGGCGGCCCCTGGAACGGCCCGCCCCGCGAGCCCTGGAACCGGCCGGAGAGGTTGATGAGGCGACGCACGGCCGCCGGGTCGCGGCCGGCGGAGGTCGCCGCCTCGTCGATGCGTGCGTTGGCCGCCGGCAGGTCGGCCAGGTCGAGGTAGCCGAGGGAGGGCAGCCACCCGTCGGCGACCCGACCGGTGAGAGCCAGCATCCGCGGCTTGTAGGCCCCGAGCCAGATCGGGATGTCATGCGCGGGGGCCGGGCCACGCTTGGCGCCGTCCACCCGGTGGTGCTCGCCCGGCACCCGCAGCGGGCTGCGCTCTCCCACGGCCCAGATGCCCCGGATGATCTCGATCGCCTCGGCCAGGGCGCGCACGCCTTGCGCGCCGCTGAGCCGCGACCCACCCATGGCGACTATGCCGTCCCAGAAGGCCCCCGCCCCCAGGCCGAGGTCGAGACGCCCGTCGGTGAGCAGGTCCAGGCTCGCCGCGCTGCGCGCGAGCACCGCGGGCGGGCGCAGCGGCAGGTTGATGACGTTGGGGGCGAGGTGGACGGCGCTCGTCCGCGCCCCGACGTAGGAGAGCAGGGTCCAGGTGTCGTGGAAGCCCGGCTGGTACGGGTGGTCCTGGAAGGTCACCAGGTCCAGGCCCACCTGCTCGGCATGGACGGCGAGGTCGACCACCTGGGCGGGCTCGGCGTTGCTCGGGGTGAGGAAGGCGCCGAAGCGCAGGTCGTGCCCGTAGTCCGCCACGCGGCGTCACCTCCGTGATAGTTGATCCCTCAACCATACGCCTAGCCGAGCGCGGAGGCCCCCGGTGCGGAGGGACCTCCTCAGGCCCGGTCGTCCCGGAGCCGGACCACCGCGAGCGCGACGTCGTCGGTCGGGCGCTCGGGGACGAGCTGCTCGAGCAGCGCGTCGCACAGGTCCTCGACCCCGAGGTCGGCGAGCCCGCCGAGCACGCTCCGGAGCCGCTCGAGCCCCGCCCGGTATCCCTCGTCACGTCGCTCGAAGAGGCCGTCGGTGAAGAGCACGAGGGTCGAGCCCACCGCGATCTCGGACTCGTGGTCCACCCGGCTGCGCCGGTGGTCGACCCCCAGCAGCAGGTCGGGACGGCCGGTCGCGCCGAGCTCGACCACGTCCCCGTCCGGGGTCAGGACCAGCGGCGGCGGGTGACCCGCGCTCGACCAGCACAACCGGGCACGGTGCAGGGCCCGGTCCTCGGGGGTCCGCACCAGGTTCGCGACCAGGACCGTCGCGGCGAGGCCCGCCTCGAGCACGTCGAGGGACTCGTCCAGGCGCCGCAGCACCGAGGCAGGATCCTCACCCGTGGTCGCCGCGATGCCACGCAGCAGCGCCCGGGCCTGGCCCATGGCCGCCGCGGCCTCGAGGTCGTGCCCGACGACGTCCCCGATCACCAGCGTGGTGACGTCCTGCTGGGCGACGAAGGCGTCGTACCAGTCGCCGCCCACCCGGGCCGCCTCGGCCGCGGGCTGGTAGCGCACCGCGATCTCGAGCCCGTCGACCTGTGGCGGCTCGGTCAGCAGGGAGCGCTGCAGGGTCTCGGCGACCTGGCGCTGCTGGGTGTAGAGCCGCGCGTTGTCGAGGGCCAGGGCCGCGCGTGAGGCGACGTCGAGGGCCGTGCCGAGGTGAGGCTCGGCCTCCCCCACCTGGGCGAAGCCGGCACGCCCGGCAACGCCGTAGAGGCTGAGCAGTCCGAGGGTCCGCCCCTGGGCACGCAAGGGCAGCACGACGACGTCCTCGGGGGCGAGCTCGAGCAGGAGGTCGTGAGCCTCGCCCGGCTCGAGCATCGCGGCGATGGCCTCGGCGGCCCCCTCACGGCTCACCGTGGGCTCCCCCGAGGCCAGGGTCTGGGCGACGAAGGACGGGCCGCGGAGCGCGCCCAGACGCAGCGCCGCGTAGCGCTCGACCTGCACCCGCCGGGCCGGGTCCTCGTGCCACGAGCCGAGGTCCTTCAGGCGCCGCCACTCGGGCCCCGGCCTGTCCTGCTCGACCAGGGACACGATGCACCACGCGGCGAGGGTGGGGACGACGAGCTGGGCCAGACGCCCGACGGCCTCGTGAGCGTCCAGGGTGCCGGCGAGCTCGGAGGCGACGGCCGCGATGAGCTCCGAGCGTGCGACCGCGAGCCTGATCCGCGCCTCGTCGGCCCGGCGCTCGGTGATGTCGTGGAAGTAGACCGCGAGGCCGTCGACGTCGGGCCACGCGCGCACCTCGTACCACCGGTCGAGCGGCGGCGGGTAGTACGCCTCGAAGGCCGTGGGTCGCCCGCTGTCCATCGCCCCGCGGTACTCGCGCTCGAAGGTCGAGCCGAGCGCCAGGGGGAACAGCTCCCACAGGTCGTTGCCGAGCATCTTCTCGCGGGGCAGGCCGAGCAGTGCCTCGGCCCCGCGGTTGACGTAGCTGAACCGCCACTGCCGGTCGACCGAGAAGAAGGCCGTCGTCATCGACTCGAGGATCCGCGCGACCCGCGCCTCGCCCTCGCGCAGGTCGGTCGTGTCGTAGGCCGCACCGATCACCCGCACCGCCGCGCCGTCGAGCCCGGGCAGGGCACGTCCACGGGCCTCGACCCGGCGCACCGACCCGTCGGGCCGGACCACGCGGTACTCGGCGTCGTAGTCACCGCAGGCCGCGATGGCACCGAACAGGGCCTCGCGGGTGTGCGGCAGGTCCTCGGGGTGCAGGCGTGCCTCGAACTCCTCGATGGTGCCCACGAACTCCTCGGGCGTGTACCCGAAGAGGACCGTCAGCCGCTCGTCCCACACCAGGTGGCCCGTGGTCAGGTCCCAGTCGAAGCTGCCGATCCCGGCCGCGGCCAGTGCGAGGTCCGACCGCGCCCGGGAGGCTCGCAGGTCCCGCCACAGGGCGGCCTGCTCGATCTGCGTGACGACGGGGGCGGCGAGGCGACCCAGCAGGTCGACCTCGGCCGGGGTCCAGGAGCGCTCGGCCGTCGCGTGCACCCCCAGCGCTCCCAGGACCGCACCGTCGGCCGGGGCGAGCAGCGGG
>NZ_JALPKN010000224.1 GCF_023630195.1 Actinotalea sp. C106
GCCCTGCTGGGCCGGGTGGCCCGCGAGGCCGGGGCGCGGTCCCTGCCCGGGGCCGGGGCCGAGGTCGAGGTGGTGCGCCGTCGCGGCGCCGAGCAGAGCTACCTGTTCGTCATCAACCACGGGACCGGCGAGGTCGAGGTCCCCGTGGCCGGGTTCGAGCTCACCCAGGCGGTCCGTACCGAGGCCCTGCGGGTGCCGGCCGGTGCGGTCCGCGTGATCAGGGAGGAGGCGTCATGAGCACGACAGTCCTGGACGTCCAGGCGCGCAACCGCGCCAGGATCAAGGTGCCGCACAAGAAGGCCATCGCGATCTTCGTGGCGCCCTTCGCCACGCTGTTCACGCTCTTCTACCTGATCCCCATCGGGTACGCGGTGTGGCAGTCCATGCTCGTGATCGAGCGCGAGGGCACCTACGGCGAGCCACGCGAGGTGTTCGGCGGGCTCAGCCAGTACGCGCAGGTCATGGACAGCGGGCCCTTCTGGGAGTCCGTGGGCCGGGTGCTGCTCTTCGGCGTCGTGCAGGTGCCGGTGATGCTGGGCCTGGCGCTGCTCTTCGCGCTGCTGCTGGACTCACCCCTGGTCAAGGGACGGCGGTTCTTCCGCCTGGCGTTCTTCGCCCCCTACGCGGTGCCCGGGGTGATCGCGGCGATCATGTGGGGCTTCCTCTACTCGCCGAACCTCTCGCCCTTCAAGCCGCTGACCCAGGAGGTCGGGTTCCTCTCGGCGGACCTCGTCCTGTGGTCCATGGCCAACGTCGTGACCTGGGTCTACGTCGGCTACAACATGCTGATCATCTACTCCTCGCTGCTCGCGATCCCCACCGAGATCTACGAGGCCGCGCGGCTCGACGGCGCCTCCCAGGCCCGCATCGCGTGGGCGATCAAGATCCCCCTGGTCATGCCGGCGATCATCCTCACCGCGATCTTCTCAATCATCGGCACCCTGCAGCTGCTCGCCGAGCCCCAGGTGTTCCGCACCTTCACCTCGGCCGTGAGCAGCACGTTCACCCCGAACCTGCTGGTCTACACGACCTCCTCGGTGCCCAACGTGAGCCTCGCGGCCGCCTACTCGGTGGTCCTCGCGCTCGCCACGTTCATCCTGTCCTTCACCTTCCTCAAGGTGACCCAGCGGAAGGCGTTCCAGTGAGCACCACGACGGCAGCCGTCCCGCCGTCGGCCCGCGCCAGGGCCCGGACCACGGGGCGCAAGGACAACGGCCGCAACGGGCCCCGCGAGGGGTTCCTGCCGCGGACCGCCGCGATGCTCGTCATGGCGGTCTTCACGGTCTACTTCCTCACCCCCATCTGGTGGCTGCTGGTCGCTTCGACCAAGAGCCGCGGGGACCTGACCACCACCAACGCGCTGTGGTTCTCCGACATCCAGCTCGGGGAGAACATCGCGGCGGTCGCCTCCTACGGCGGCGGGGTGCTGCCCCGATGGCTGCTCAACAGCGTGCTGTACGCCGGGGTCGGTGCCCTCGTGGCGACCGTCCTGGCGGGGATGTGCGGCTACGCCCTGGCCAAGTACGTGTTCCCGGGCCGCGAGCTCGTGTTCAACGTGGTGCTCGGCGGGGTGCTGGTGCCCGCGACGGCCCTGGCGCTGCCGCTGTTCCTGCTGTTCAGCCAGGTCAACGCGACCAACACGTTCTGGTCGGTGTTCCTGCCCAGCATCGTGAGCCCGTTCGGGGTGTACCTGGCCCGGATCTTCGCGGCCTCGGCCGTCCCGGAGGAGCTGCTCGAGGCCGCACGGCTCGACGGCTCGGGGGAGGTGCGGACCTTCTTCACCGTCTCGGTGCGACTCATGTTCCCCGCGCTGGTCACGGTGTTCCTGTTCCAGTTCGTCGCGATCTGGAACAACTTCTTCCTGCCGCTGATCATGCTGCGGGACGAGTCCCTGTTCCCGGTGACCCTCGGTCTCTACACCTGGAACACCCAGGTCAACCAGGTCCCCGAGCTGCGGCTCTACGTGCTCACCGGTGCGCTGCTGTCGATCGTGCCGCTGATCATCGTCTTCCTCCTGCTGCAGCGGTTCTGGCGTACCGGCCTCGGTACGGGCGCCCTCAAGTAGCCATCCCCCGCAACCACCACCCCCCGTACCCACCCCCCACACCATCTCCATCACCGACCCACCGGAAGAAGGATCAAGGATGCGTATCACCACACGAGCGGTCAGCGTCGCCCTGCTCGCCCCGTTGGCCCTGGCCGCCTGCTCGAGCAGCGACCCGGGCGACGGGGGCGAGGGCGGCACCACCGACGCCGGGGCCTGCGAGCCCTCCGACGGCGCCGTCGAGCTGGAGTTCACCTCCTGGATCCCCGGCATCGAGGGCGTCGTCGACGTCTGGAACGAGGAGAACCCGGACATCCAGGTGTCGGTGCAGACCGGCCCCAACGGCAACGGCGGCACCTACCAGAACTTCTTCAACCAGCTCGAGGCCGGCAACGCGCCCGACCTCGGCCAGATCGAGTACGACGCCCTGCCCAACTTCCGCGTGCAGGACGGTCTCGAGAACATCGGCGTCTGCGAGGACGTCGCCGCGGCGCAGGACCAGTTCGTCGACTGGACCTGGGCGCAGGCCTCCCTCGGCGAGGAGGGCGCCCTGTACGGCGTCCCGCAGGACACCGGCCCCATGGCCATGTTCTACCGCTCGGACCTGTTCGAGGAGAACGGCATCGAGGTGCCGACCACGTGGGACGAGTTCGCCACGGCGGCCGAGCAGGTGCGGGAGACCGGCGGGTACATCACGAACTTCTCCCAGGCGGACATCAACCAGTTCGCCGGGTTCGTGTGGCAGGCGAACGGCAGCTGGTTCGCCAACGACGGCGAGGCGTGGACCGTCGACCTGGACAGCCCCGAGTCGATGGAGGTCGCGGCCTACTGGGACGACCTGATCGAGCGGGACCTGGTCTCGACGTACCCGGGCTGGACCACCGAGTGGGACAACGCCTACAACTCGGGCGAGGTCTGGTCCTGGAACTCGGCCGTGTGGGGCGCGAACTCCATCGCCACGGGCGCCCCGGACACCGCGGGCAGCTGGTCGGTCGCGCCGTCGCCGCAGTGGGGCGAGGGTGAGCAGAGCGCGGGCAACTGGGGCGGGTCGACCATCGCCGTCCTCAAGGGCTCGGAGCACCTGTACGAGGCCAGCCAGTTCGCGCTGTGGCTCAACACCTCCGAGGAGGCGCTGACCATGCTCAACGAGGAGGCCAACCTCTACCCGGCCACGACCGCAGGCCTCGAGCTCCCGGTGCTGTCCGAGGGCGTCGAGTTCTACGGAGACCAGGCCATCTACGACGTGTTCGCCGAGGCCAGCACGCAGGTCTCCGCCGACTTCGTCTGGGGTCCGACGATGACGCAGGTCTACAACGACGTCTCGGACGGCTTCGCCGGCGCGATCTCGGGCAGCGGGACCCTTCCCGAGGCCCTCACGGCGGCCGAGTCCTCGACCGTCGCGGCACTCGAGGCGCAGGCGATCCCCGTGGCTGAGTGATTCTCGACCCCTGCTGGACGGACGGCCCCTCGCACCTGGTGCGGGGGGCCGTCCGTCGTCTGAGCCCCTAGGACCTCCGACCCGTCCCGCGCCACGGCAAGATTTGTACTGTGGAGTACACAAAGCCACGCTGAGGTGGCTCCTTGCCCCCGAAGGAGTGCGGAACGATGTTCCTGTTCGAGTCCATCCCCTGGTACTCAGCCCTCATGTGGGTCGTGGTCGTGGCGGTCCTCATCGGCCTGAGCGAGCTGACCCGCGTGAGCAAGAAGGCCGGGATCGCGCTGTTCGTCGTCCTGCCGATCGTCCTGACCATCTTCGTGTGGCCGCACACCGCCACCGGGGGCTCGGCCACCGGCAGCTGGTTCCACTGGGTCAAGGTGTACTCGGCCCTGGCCGGCTGCCTCGGCTTCATGGCCCTGCGCTACATCCCGCGGTTCGCCAAGAACCGGTACTGGCTGATGTTCCCCGCGGCCATCCTGGCCATCAACATCCTCGAGGCCGTGATCCGCGACTTCGAGGTGTACGGGCTCCAGGGCATGCACGACGGCGTGATGATGGTCGGCGGGCCGTGGAACATCATGAACGGCGTCGCGGGCATCCTGAACATCGTCACGATCTGCGGCTGGGCGGGCATCTACATCTCCCAGAGCCGCCGCGGGGCCCGCACCATGATCTGGCCGGACATGCTCTGGTTCTGGATCATCGCCTACGACCTGTGGAACTTCGCCTACGTCTACAACGCCGTCGGTGACCACGCCTTCTACGCGGGGGCCGCGCTGCTCATCTCCTGCACCATCCCGGCCTTCTTCATCACCAAGGGCTCCTGGCTGCAGCACCGGGCCCAGACCCTGGCCTTCTGGATGATGTTCACCATGGCGGTGCCCGCCTTCGTCGGCAGCTCGATGTTCGCCGTCGAGTCCACCCACGACCCGCGTGCCCTGTTCACGATGAGCGCGCTGTCCCTCGTGGCGAACGTCGCGGTCGTCGTCTACCAGGTGCGGCGGATCGTGGTGCGGCGCAAGAACCCGCTGACCGACGAGCTCTTCACCGACCTCGCCGCCTACCAGCGCGTGCTCCGCGACAACCCGCCGATGGTCGAGGAGGCCGACGCCGGGTCCGGCAGCACGGGTGGCTCCCCGCGCGGGGCCGACCGCGGACCGGTCCCCGTGGCCTGAGCGCTGCGGGCCGACGACGGGCTGCGGGCCTGGCTGTCAGCCAGCGGGCCCGAGCACCGAGCGCACGCTCCCCATCACCACCTCGGTGATGTCCGGGAGCGTGCGCTCGGGCTGGAAGGTCCGCCACTCGAGCCCGGCGATCAGCGTCGCCCCGAAGACCGCGGGCCCGACGACGGAGACGTCCGCGGCGGGGTTGGTCTGCGCGATGACCTCACGGAACACCGAGACGATCCGCTCACGCACCGGCTCGAGGGACTCCTGCCAGGTGCGGCCCATGCGGAACAGCTCGGCGGCGAGGAGCTGGGTGCCCGCGGGGTTGTCCCTCACCTCGACCAGCAGGGCCGCGACCACGCCCTCGAGGGCAGCGGCGCCGGTGTGACCGCCGGGCGCTGCCGCGAGGGTCGCGCTGAAGCGGTCCATGGTGTGGGCGATGAGCGCCTCGAAGAGCCGCTCCTTGGATCCGAAGTTGTTGTAGATGCTGCCCTTGGCCACCCCGGCGAGCTCGGCGACCGCGTCCAGCGAGGTGCCCGCGTAGCCCCGGTCGGCCATGACCTGGGCCGCCGCCTGGAGGATCTGCTGGCTGGTCGCCGCCCGCCGGGCCGCGAAGCCGTCGGTGTGGGGGAGGGCGGGCTCGGGGGGCGTCGTCGGGC
>NZ_JALPKN010000225.1 GCF_023630195.1 Actinotalea sp. C106
CCGCGGAGGCCGCGCGCGCCGACCAGGCCCGCGAGGACCGCGCCATGGCCCCGACCGCCTGAGCAGGACCGGCGGCGTCCGCGCCAGGGACCGAGGTCCCGAGGCGGGCGCGGTGCGTCTACGATCCGAAGCGTGGCCCCGCGGGGCTGCACCGACCGCACCATCGCCGCTGCGCCCGGAGGACCTGTGAACCACGAGACGTCGAGCTCCCTCGAGAACCTGCTCGCCGAGGACCGCCGCTTCCCGCCCGCCCCGGAGTTCGTGGCCCAGGCCAACGCGGGCCCGGAGATGTCGTCCTGGGCGGCGGCGGACCGCCCCGCCTTCTGGGCCGAGCAGTCCCGTCAGCTGATCACCTGGTCCACCCCGTTCACCGAGACCCTCGACTGGTCCGGGGCCCCCGTGGCCCGGTGGTTCGCCGACGGTCGGCTCAACGCCTGCTACAACGCGGTCGACCGGCACGTCGAGGCGGGGCACGGGGACCGCACGGCCCTGATCTTCGAAGGTGAGCCAGGGGACGGCCGCACCCTCACCTACGCCGAGCTCCAGGGCGAGGTCTCGCGAGCGGCCAACGCCCTGGTCGAGATCGGCGTGCAGACCGGCGACCGGGTCGCGATCTACCTGCCGATGATCACCGAGGCCGTGATCGCGATGCTGGCGTGCGCGCGGATCGGGGCCGTGCACTCGGTAGTCTTCGGCGGGTTCTCGGCCGAGGCCCTGCGCTCCCGGATCGAGGACGCCCAGGCGGTCGCGGTCATCACGGCCGACGGCGGTCACCGGCGCGGCTCGGCGGCGGCCCTCAAGCCCGCGGTCGACGAGGCCCTGGCCGGGGGCGGCGAGACCGTCCGTCACGTGCTGGTCGTACGACGCACCGGCCAGGAGGTCGCGTGGACCGAGGGCCGTGACGTGTGGTGGCACGAGGCCCTCGAGCGGGCCTCCGAGCAGCACGAGCCGGTCCAGGTCGAGGCCGAGCACCCGCTGTTCATCCTCTACACCTCGGGCACCACGGGGAAGCCCAAGGGCATCCTGCACACCACCGGCGGCTACCTGACCCAGACGGCCTTCACCCACCTCAACGTCTTCGACCTCAAGCCCGAGACCGACGTCTACTGGTGCACGGCCGACGTCGGCTGGGTCACCGGGCACAGCTACGTCGTCTACGGACCGATGCTCAACGGCGCGACCCAGGTCATCTACGAAGGCACCCCCGACACCCCGGACAAGGGCCGCTGGTGGGAGATCGTCGCCAAGCACGGCGTGACCATCCTCTACACGGCCCCCACCGCGATCCGCACCTGCATGAAGTGGGGCGAGGACGTGCCCGGCCGCTACGACCTGTCCTCCCTGCGCCTTCTCGGCAGCGTCGGCGAGCCGATCAACCCCGAGGCCTGGACCTGGTACCGACGCGTGATCGGCGGGGACCGCACACCCGTGGTCGACACCTGGTGGCAGACCGAGACCGGGGCGATCATGATCTCCCCGCTGCCCGGGGTCACCACCGCCAAGCCCGGCTCGGCCCAGACCCCGCTGCCCGGGATCGCGGCCGACGTCGTCGACGAGGAGGCCCACCCGGTCGAGAACGGCTCGGGCGGGTACCTGGTCATCACCGAGCCGTGGCCCTCGATGCTGCGGGGCATCTGGGGCGACCCGCAACGCTTCGCCGACACGTACTGGTCGAGGTTCCCCGGCCTCTACTTCGCGGGCGACGGCGCCAAGAAGGACGAGGACGGCGACATCTGGCTGCTGGGCCGGGTCGACGACGTCATGAACATCTCGGGCCACCGGCTCTCGACCGCGGAGATCGAGTCCTCGCTGGTCTCGCACCCGATGGTGGCCGAGGCCGCCGTCGTCGGGGCGAGCGACACCACGACCGGTCAGGCGGTGGTGGCCTTCGTCATCCTGCGGGCCGAGCACCTGGACAAGGTCGACCAGGAGGGCGAGGGGGCCGACGTCGCCGCGACCCTGCGCGCCCACGTGACCAAGCAGATCGGCCCGATCGCCAAGCCGCGGACCATCCTCGTGGTGACCGAGCTGCCCAAGACCCGCTCGGGCAAGATCATGCGTCGCCTGCTCCGCGACGTCGCCGAGCACCGCAAGGTCGGCGACGTCACCACCCTTGCCGACTCCTCCGTCATGGACCTCATCGCCACCGGCCTCGACAAGCCCACCACCCCCTGACCCGTCCTCCGATGGGGGCGGGTCAGAAGCCGAGGCGGAGGCGGAGGCTGCGGACGGCCTGGCGGCCCGCACGGTTGGCGCCGATCGTGCTCGCGCTCGGGCCGTACCCCACCAGCTGGACCCGCGGGTCGACGACGACCTCGGTGCCGTCGAGCACGATCCCACCCCCCGGGCCCCGCAGCCGCAGCGGCGCCAGGTGGTCGAGCCCCGGCCGGAACCCGGTGGCCCACAGGATCGTGTCCGCCCGCTGGTGCTCGGGGGCCGGGGGCACGTCGGCCGCCGCCCACCGCACGCCGTCGGGCACGATGCGCTCGAACATCGGCAGCCGGCGCAGCACCCCCGTCTCGATGCCACGGCGGTACGCCTCGGTCAGGGGCAGCCCGGTCGCGGCGACCACGCTCTGCGGAGGCAGCCCCGCCGCCGTCCGCTCAGCCACGCGTGCGACGGCGGCGCGGCGGGTCTCCTCGTCGAAGTCGCCCTCGTCGAACTGCGGCTCGCGGCGGGTCACCCAGGTCGTCTCGGCCACGGGGGCGATCTCGAGCAGCAGCTGCACGGCAGAGGTGCCGCCACCCACCACCACGACGCTCTCGCCCGCGAAGTCCCCCGCCGCGCGGTAGTCCCGGGTGTGCAGCTGACGGCCGCGGAAGGTCTCGCGCCCGGGGTAGGCGGGCCAGAAGGGCCGCTGCCAGGTGCCGGTCGCGTTGATGAGGCCCCGCGCGTGCCAGGTGCCCTGGTCGGTGCGGACCTCGAGCAGGTCCTCCGCGGCCCCGGTCACCGACCGGACCCGCACCGGCCGCCGGACGGAGAGCCCGTAGCGGTCCTCGTAGGCCGCGAAGTACGCGGGGATGACCTCGGCCGCCGGGGCGTCGTCCTGGGCCTCGGGGGCCGGCATGCCGGGGAGGGAGTGCACCCCGTGGGCCTCGCGCATGGTGAGGGACTCCCAGCGGTGCTGCCACGCTCCCCCGGCCCGGGTCGCGTCGTCGAGCACGACGAAACCGGTCCCGGGCTCAAGTCCCGCGCGGCGCAGGTGGTACGCGGCTGTCAGCCCCGCCTGGCCCGCGCCCACCACGACGACGTCAACTTGCACGGCTCGTGCCCTCCGCTCGCCCCTGTCACCACCCTGCACGGATGGCCTCTACCGGCCCAACGCGGGACGCGCCCCGGACGTTCCGTCAGGCCCGCAGCTCCCCGAGGAAGCGCGCGACCTCCTGGTCCAGCCGCGCCGCCGAGGGGACCAGAGGGAGCATGTCAGCCCCCGGGCGCCCCTCGCCGTCGATCCGCGAGCGCAGCTCGGCGACGTCGGTGTCCATCGACCGCACCGCCTCCTGCACGACGGCGAGGACCGAGGCGACGTCGGCCACCGCAGCCTGCGCGGTCTCGACCTGGAGCTCGATGCGGGCGGTCGCCCCACTGGTCTCCTCCGCCAGGCGCTCGACCTCGTTCGCGACGACGGCGAAGCCGCGCCCGTGCTCACCGGCGCGGGCTGCCTCGATGGTCGCGTTGAGGGCCAGGAGCCGCGTCTGGGCGGCGACCTCGGCGATGAGGCGGACCACGTCGCCGATCACCCCGGCTGCCTCCTCGAGTCGGCTGACAGCATGATCCGCGCCGTCCGCCTGCGCGACGGCCGAACCGGCCGACCGCGCGAGCGAGCTCGCGTTGCCGGCCATCGCGCGAGCCTGCTCACCCACCGATGCGCTCGAGGCCAGCACCTCACGCTCGAAGTCTGCAGCGAGGGCCTCACGGGCCTCGACCCCGCGACTGACCTCGTCCTCGGAGAGTCGCAGGTGGTCCCGGGCCCGGTTGATCACCTGGGCGCGCTCACGGAAGGCCCCCGGCAGGCCGCGCAGCAGCAGACGCCGCTCGTGGTCCCCTGCGGCGGCCGCCGTCAGCGAGGCGCCGGCCTCGCGGGCGAAGGCGTCGACGACGTCGAGCAGGTGGTTGAGGTGGCTGCGTACCCGCGCCACCTCTCCGTCGCAGCCCCCGTCACCGAGGACGGGAGCTGCAGGCATGCGCGCCTCGAGGTCGCCGGTCGAGGCACGCTCGACCGTCGCCCCGATCACCTGGACGAGCTCGCGGTAGGCCGCGACCTTCGCCTCGAGCTCACGGACCCGTCGTCGGGAGCCGATCATGACGCGCCCTCCTCCTCGAGGGACCAGATCCAGCCCGAGTAGGTGGTCCCAGCCTCGGCGAGCGTCTCCGCGAGCACCTGCGCGCCGGCCCGCGCCGCCTCGTTGGCCGAGAGACCGCGCTCGGCCCGCAGCATCCGGGCGTAGAGCTGCTCGACGACGGGCAGGGCCGAGCGGGAGGGCGAGCGGCGGTTCGAGTGGTAGCCGCAGGCCCGACCGTCAGGCCCGATCGACGTGGTGACGTGCGCGAGGACCCAGTAGAGGGCGCCATCGGTCGCGAGGTTCTTGACATACGCGAACATCTCCTCGCCGGCGGCGATGGTCGACCACAGGCAGGAGTAGAGGCCGCGCGGCATCTCGGGGTGCCGGATGATGTTGTGCGGGCGGCCGAGGGTGTCCTCCTCGACGAGGGCCGAGATGCGCAGGAAGGTGTCGTTCGCGTACGTGATCCGACCCTGGAGGTCGGTCTTCGTCACGATGAGCTCCTCAGCGCCGAGGCGGCGCTCGACCCCCGTGGGCCGCACGCCCCCCGAGGCCTGGCGCGGCCGCTCGGTCGCGGTAGTCAATGTCTGGTGTGACATGGAGGTCCGATCGGCCGTCCGGGGCTGCGGCTGAGGGGATCCCCGGGTGAAGCCCGGCCGTCCGCCGACCAGGCCGGGAGATGCGCGGGCGTGGTGGGATGGGTCGGTGAGCGACCACCCCGTGACCCGCCTCGAGCACCTCGACCCCGCTGCCGCCCAGGCCGTCCGCGAGCTCGCCCTCCGCGCTGAGGCAGAGGACGGGATCGAGGCCCTCGGGGAGCAGAGCCTGCTGCAGCTGGCGGGCGAGGCCGACGTCGTGCACCTGCTGCTCGACGTGGACGGCTCGGCGGGAGGCGGGTCGAGCACGCCGGCCCCCCTCACGGGCTATGCCCAGCTCGACCGCGGGACGGCGAGCGCCGAGCTGGTCGTGGACCCCGGTGCCCG
>NZ_JALPKN010000226.1 GCF_023630195.1 Actinotalea sp. C106
CCGCGCCGCCGTCGTCCTGGCCGCGTGCCTCACCTGGTCACGGATATAGGAGACACGCCCTAGCTCATCGGGTATGCGGCGGGCCCCGGCGAGCGGAAGCGGTTGCACGATTCGGGCGGGATTGGGCGCGAAGGTGGACATCAGGTCGGCGGGGATCTGGCCGTCGACGATGGGGGCGAGCTGCTCTCGGTTCGCTGGCGTGGTGGTCCACTCCTGAAGGAGGCCCCGCACTGTCTCGCTCACCTGCCCGGCGGAGAAGTGAGGTGCTACGAGATCGCGGTACGGGTCACCGAACCAAGACCACCACGTCGGGGTCGGTGACAAGCCGAGCCATTCCGCACCCCAGCCCCGTACTGGGACGATCGGCCATTCCGTGTGCTCGAGATCGACCCTGGCTGAGGAGCCGGTCCAGAGGTGCCCGCGTGTGACTTCAGCTGTCGCGTGGAAGGCGCGTAGTTCGTCGGCGAGGTCGATGAAGAATCGGCGGACGGCCTCGCGCCAGCGCGGGTCGAACAGTGGCTCGGCGAGAAGGTCGAGGCTCATGTGCCATGTTGAGAGGACGGGATCGTCGCGCCCGCGTGGAGCATCGAGGGAACCGTCGACGACGGGCAGCGTCCCCTTGATGAAGAAGGTGCCATCGGCTGCTCTCCAAGCCGCGTCGAGGCCTGCGACACCCACGTCGGCGTACTTGCCCTGGAGGGGCTCGTACTCCCCGAAGCGCCGTGGCAGCGCTTCGGGGAGGTGTCGTGCAGCTGCGTTCAGGAGGACGCGGATGGCATCAGGGGCTTCCGGCCGGGGGCGGCAGTACCAACGCAGTTCGACCATGTCGACCCGCTTCTGCGGGTCGGGACGCTCGACCTTCCGAGCGGACGACTGCGGCCAGACCTCACCGGTCTGTGCATCGAGAACCGCGCCGCCCAGGCTCCGTGCCAATCGGCGGGCGAATCGGATCGCGTGCGGCACATCGGTGGAGGAACTTCCCTCCACCGAGACCGAGTGCAGGTGCGTAGCCCCCAGCAGGCGGGAGGTGACCTCGATGGGCACGTCATCCGGCTCCACTCGCTGGGGGGCCTCGATCGTGAAGCAGTACTTGCCGCGCGCACCACGCAGGACCGTTAGAACGAGATGCGGCGATGAGCTGGTTCTTGTGGACAAGCCCGGCGTCTGCGAGATGAGCGACAGAACTCGTTCTACTTCCAGCGCCCTGGGCAGATAGACGGCGAGGTCGTACGACATAACGAGATCATGGCACCGCAACGAGCGTCTTCAGGGAAGTGGCCGGCGACGTTCACTCTGCTGCCCACAGTCACAGCCAGAGCATCGGCGGCAGGTGCGGTGCGCCGCCGAACCGGTAGCGCGCTCACCGTGTCTGCACGGAGATCGGCATGGCCGCGCACCGCAGCGGGCCGCGTCTACCCGAGCACCGCCGCGACGACCACGAGCACAGGGACCGCGAGCAGCGTCGTGACCAGCCCCGCATCGCGGGCCACAGGGATGCCCTTGCCGTAGCGCAGCGCATAGACCAGGACGTTCTGCGCCGTGGGCAGGGCAGCCATCGTGACGACCGTCAGCAGCGCCGTCCGGTCGAGCCCCAGGCCGAGCCCGATCGCGGCCGCCAGCGTGGGGTGCACCACGGATCGCAGCACGGCGACCAGGGCTAGGTCCCGGGTCCACAGGCGTCCGGTGCCGGGCCGAGGAGCGGCGAGGGACATGCCGAAGGTGATCAGCGCGAGAGGCGCGGCGGCGGCTCCCACCAGGCGGAAGGGTTCGTAGACCACCTCGGGCAGGTCCCAGGGCAGCACGGCGAGGGTCAGGCCCGTGAGGGAGCCGATGATGATCGGGTTGCGCAGCGGGCGGAGCGCGGCTTCGCGCAGGCGCGCTGCGAGGGGCATCGAGGTGTCGGCGCTCGCGTCGAGGATGAGGAAGGCCACGGGGGCGAGCACCAGCTGCTGGAAGAGCAGGGTCGGGACCACGGCGACCGCCCCGCCCAGCAGGTACACCGCGACGGGGATGCCCAGGTTGGCGGCGTTGAGGTAGCTCGAGGCGAGCATCCCGACCATCGCGTCGGCCGCCCGACGTCGCCACACGAACCGCAGCACCACCACTGCCGTCAACGCGACCGTGCCGGTGCTCAGGGCTGTGACGACGGCGAGCGTCGAGACGAGCAGGTGCAGGTCGGCGTGGGCGATGGTCACCATGAGCAGCGACGGGGCTGCGACGGTGAAGACGACCCGTGCCAGGGCGGCCTCGGCCCCGGGCCCGAGCGTTCCGCGCCGGCCGAGGACCCACCCCACCACGGCGATCGCGGCGAGGGTCCCCAGAGCGGCGGTGACGGCGCCCATCAGCGAGGACGGCTCGAAGCCGCCGTGCGCGTCCGGCGAACCGTGCGCATCCGGGGAACGCGAGGAGTCGACACAGATCGATGATCCCGGACGGCAGGGCAGGCGACCCGGGCCCGGTGGGCCGTCCGGGGACCCGCAACGGGGACGACGTCGGGCCGCACCACAGGGATCCGGACGCGATGAGGGACCAAGGTCCGGGGCGCGCGCGGCGCGTCGTTGCCTAGCGTGGCGGGATCGATGCATCGCGGCGTGAGAGCTCCACCCGGTGAGGGTGGCTCGTCGGTCCCGCCGTTCGGTCGAGGCCGGCGGGGCGGACGCTGACGGGTCGAGCCGGGGGAGTCGGCGCCCCCGGCCCGACCATCGCACCGCCCTGGAGGACCGACGGCGGCTCGTGTCGGCACAGGTCTTCGCGTGCAGGTGGTCCAGCGTGCAGGTGGTCCAGCGCGCAGGTGGGCCCGGCGTGCAGTCGGCTCAGCGTGCAGGAGGCTCGGTCCGCAGCCCCGCTCGCGCCGCAGCGCGGACCGCCTCGGTGATCCGGCCGAGGCGCGCCGAGTCCAGGGTCCACGCCTGCCAGTAGAGGTCGACGTCGTGGTGCCCCTCGGGTTCGAGCAGCACGAGGGAGCCGTCCGCGAGGCCCGCGCCGAGCTGCAGCTCAGGCAGCATTCCCCAGCCGAGCCCGGCCCGGACCGCGGCGAGAAACCCCTCGCTCGAGGGCACCGTGTGCCGCGGCGGGAGGGGCTCGGCGCCACGGTCCCGCAGGAACCGGTGCTGCAGGTCGTCCTTGGCGTTGAACTGCACCACGGGCATCGCCGCCCAGTCGGGGCCGCCCGCGGTGAGGAACCGGTCGCGCAGCGCGGGGGTGGCGACGGGCACGTAGCGCATGGCACCCAGGTGCTCGACCCGGCACCCACCCACCGGCGCAGGATCGGAGGTGATGGCGCCGATGACCTCGCCCTGGCGCAGCAGGCGGCTGCTGTGGTCCTGGTCCTCGACGTGCAGGTCGAGGGTGGTGTCGGTCCAGGTGGCGGCGTCCCGGAGGAAGGGGGTGAGCCAGGTGGCCAGGGAGTCGGCGTTGACGGCCACCGGGGTCACCGTCATCGAGGTGCCGTCCGAACCCAGCCGGCTGCGGGTCTCGGCCTCGAGGAGCTGCACCTGGCGGGCCATCTGCAGCAGCACCGCCCCCGCCGCGGTGGGGGAGCAGGGACTGCCGCGGCGCACCACCACCTGCCCGAGGCTGCTCTCGAGGGCCTTGATGCGCTGGCTGACGGCCGAGGGCGTGACCCCGAGCTCGTAGGCCGCGGCCTCGAAGCTGCCCTCGTCGATGATCGCCGTGAGGGCGCGGAGGTGCTCGAGGTTCATAAAGAGATGCTAATGCAGCCGGAGGATCAATCGCTTGTCTACACCGTGGCCTGTGGCTAGCGTCGCGGCCATGTGGAGCATCTGGGCCACCGGCCTCACGACAGGACTCGCGCTCATCGTCGCGATCGGCGCGCAGAACGCCTTCGTGCTGCGCCAGGGCATCCGGCGCGAGCACGTGGGCGCCGTCGTCCTCATCTGCGCGGCCAGCGACGTGCTCCTCATCCTGCTCGGCACCGCGGGGATCGGCGTGCTGGTCGACAGGTTCCCCGTGGCCCTCGACGTGCTGCGCTGGGGCGGAGCGGCCTACCTCCTGTGGTGGGCGTTCCGCTCCTTCCGGTCAGCCATCCGGCCCGCGGCCCTCACCGAGGCGACGCCGCGGTCCCGAGGCTCCGTGGCGCTCACCGCCGTCGCACTGACCTTCCTCAACCCCCACGTCTACCTCGACACCGTGGTGCTGCTGGGCAGCCTCGCCAACCAGCACGGGCCCGACGCGCGATGGGTGTTCGCGGGCGGCGCCGTCGTCGGCAGCATCCTGTGGTTCACGGCCCTCGGCTTCGGGGCCCGGGCGCTCGCCCGCCCCCTCGACAAGCCTCGGACCTGGCGGATCGTGGACGCCGTGATCGGGGTGATCATGCTCGTGATCGCGGCCTCGCTGGTCTGGGGATGATGGCCCTCAGCCCTTGAGCCCCGAGTGCGCCAGACCACCAGCGGCGAGTGCGTAGCGGCGACGGTGCATCCCCTGGATGCCCGAGGCAACCTTTCTGGGCCTGTCATCGTGAGCAGGGCATGGTGAGGGGATCGAGGGCGGGGGGCGAGGTGCTGGGCTGTCAGACGCGTCCGCCGACGCAGGCAGAGCACCTGCCCGTCGAGGTGCCCGCCGCCGACTGGGACGTCGAGTTCACCGAGTTCGTCGTCGAGTGCGGTGCAGACCTGAGCCGCACGGCGCGGTTGCTGTGCGGCGACCACCACCGCGCGGAGGAGCTGACCCAGCTCGCCCTGGTGCGCACCTATGCCGCCTGGGGCACGGCCCGTCGGGGTGTTCCCCTCGCGTACGCGCGCCGCGTGCTCGCCATCGCCCGCATCGACACCTGGCGCACACGACGACGGGAGGTGCTCACCGCCCCCGAGGCCCTGCCCGAGCAGCAGTCACCGTCGGCCGAGCCCGACCACCCCCGTCGCGACGACGCCGTCGCCGCCCTGCACCGCCTGCCGGTCAAGCGACGCCGGGTGGTGGTGCTGCGGTACGTGCTCGGCCTCCCCGAGGCCGAGGTCGCCGACATCCTCGGGATCAGCGTGGGCGCGGTGAAGTCGGCCGGCTCGCGCGGGTTGGCGCAGCTCCGCGCGGATCTCCAAGAGGCCGACAGCCGTGGCGGGGTCACGGAGGAGGGGAAGGGCCGATGAGCGACAACGAGCATGTCGTCGAGCGCCTGCGCCGAGCGCACGAGGCCGAGCCGGTCCCGTCGATCGACCCGGTGGAGGTGCTCGGTGCCGCGCGGCGGTGGCGTCGACGCCGGACGGCGGCGCGATGGGGCGGCCTGGGCGCTGCCGGG
>NZ_JALPKN010000227.1 GCF_023630195.1 Actinotalea sp. C106
CCGACTTGATTCTGCCCCGTTCAGACGGGCTGGGCCGTCAGGCCGCGCCCGAGCCGGCGCAGCCGGGCGCAGAACGGCCGCAGGGCCCGGTCGTGGAGACCGGGCCCTGCGGGACCTGCGTGACGCTGACGCGCCGGGGACTGCTCAGCCGCGACGCGGGAAGGCGCTCGCGCCGGCGTAGCGCGCGGCGTCGTCGAGCTCCTCCTCGATGCGGAGCAGCTGGTTGTACTTGTTGATGCGCTCGCCACGGGCGGGGGCACCGGTCTTGATCTGGCCCGAGTTGGTCGCGACGGCCAGGTCGGCGATCGTGACGTCCTCGGTCTCGCCCGAGCGGTGCGAGACCATCGCGGTGAAGCCGGCCCGCTGGGCCATGGCCACGGCGTCGAGAGTCTCGGACAGGGTGCCGATCTGGTTGAGCTTGACCAGCAGCGAGTTGGCGGACTTCTCCTTGATGCCCCGCGCGAGGCGCTCGGGGTTGGTCACGAAGAGGTCGTCACCGACGATCTGCACGCGGTCGCCGACGCTCGCGACGAGCCCGGCCCAGTCGGCCCAGGCGTCCTCGTCGAGCGGGTCCTCGATCGAGACCAGCGGGTAGTCCGCGACGAGCTTCTCGTAGAAGGCGATCATGTCCGCGGGCGTGGTGGCCTTGCCCTCGAACTGGTAGGCGCCCTCGGAGTAGAACTCCGTCGCGGCGACGTCCAGGGCCAGCGCGACGTCGGTGCCCGGGGTGAAGCCGGCCTTCTCGATCGCGACGAGGATCAGGTCCAGCGCGTCGCGGTTGCTCGGCAGGTTGGGGGCGAAGCCACCCTCGTCACCCAGGCCGGTGGCCAGGCCCTTGCTCTTCAGCACGGACTTGAGGGAGTGGTAGACCTCGGCGCCGGTGCGCAGGGCCTCGCGGAAGGTGGTGGCACCGATGGGCGCGACCATGAACTCCTGGATGTCGACGTTGGAGTCGGCGTGCGACCCACCGTTGAGGATGTTCATCATCGGCACGGGCAGCACGTGCGCGTTGGGCCCGCCGACGTAGCGGAACAGGGGCAGGTCGGCCGAGTCGGCAGCGGCCTTGGCCACGGCGAGCGAGACGCCGAGGATGGCGTTGGCGCCGAGCTTGCCCTTGTTGGGCGTGCCGTCGAGGTCGATCAGGGCCTGGTCGACCAGGCGCTGCTCGGTGGCCTCGAAGCCGATGAGCTCGGGGGCGATCTCGTCCATGACGGCGTTGACGGCGTCCTGGACGCCCTTGCCGAGGTAGCGACCCTTGTCGCCGTCACGGCGCTCGACGGCCTCGAACGCACCGGTCGAGGCACCCG
The DNA here is from genome assembly GCF_023630195.1 of Actinotalea sp. C106. GTDB lineage: Bacteria > Actinomycetota > Actinomycetes > Actinomycetales > Cellulomonadaceae > Actinotalea. The sequence continues at coordinate 1,308 of NZ_JALPKN010000227.1, forward strand.
AGGGCACACCGGCCCGAGCGATGGTGCCGTCGTCGAGGGCGACCTCGACCTCCACGGTGGGGTTGCCGCGCGAGTCAAGGATCTCGCGGGCGCCTACGGCCTCGATCGTGGCCATGGAAGCTCCTTCGGACGAACGGTTGGGTTGTTCCGGGCCGACCGGCTGCTGGACGTCGCCCAGCGGCCGGGAACCCCGTGCCGCCGGTCTTCGTCAACCGGCCGGGTTCCACAGTAGTGCGATGTCCAGAGCCGCGGGCGGGACGTTCGACGGGTGGCGCAGCGAACAGCACCCGTCCTTCTCCTGAACGGCAACCAGGCTGTCCCTGCCCGAGCCCCTGGCGGGCCCCCCTCGCCGGTCACCGACGTCCCCCCGGCGCGGGTGTCGGACCGCCCCCCACGCAGGCAACGCGGATCGTCGGGGTCGATCAGGGTCGCGTGGTGACCCCGATCGGCCCCGACGTGCCGCCAGCCCGACGGCGGATGGACAGCGGGGTCGATCAGGGTCGCATGGTGACCCCGATCGGCCCCGACACCGCGGGAGGGCTCAGGGACCGCCGCGAGGACGCCGGCGCGACGGCGGCCGGCGGCTCAGTGGACGGGGACCGCGGCGGCCGCGAGGGCCTGGGTGATCTGCTCGACCTGGTCCTTGGCGTCACCGAAGAGCATCGCGGTGTTCTCGCGGAAGAACAGCGGGTTCTGCACCCCGGCGTACCCCGTGGCCATCGAGCGCTTGAACACGACCACCTCGCGCGCCTTCCACACCTCGAGCACCGGCATGCCGGCGATCGGCGAGCCCGGGTCGTCGAGGGCCGCCGGGTTGACGGTGTCGTTGGCACCGATGACGAGCACGACGTCGGTCTCGGCGAGGTCGTCGTTGATCTCGTCCATCTCCAGGACGATGTCGTAGGGCACCTTGGCCTCGGCCAGCAGCACGTTCATGTGCCCGGGCAGCCGCCCCGCGACGGGGTGGACGCCGAAGCGCACGTCGACCCCGGCCGCCCGCAGCTTGGCCACGAGCTCGGCCACCGGGTACTGGGCCTTGGCCACCGCCATGCCGTACCCCGGGGTGATGACCACGGTCCGCGCCGAGGCGAGGGACTCGGCGACCTCGACCGCCGTCGTCTCGCGGTGCTCGCCCTGCTCACCGCTCGACGTCGAGACCGTGCCGCCCTCGGCACCGAAGCCGCCGAGGATCACCGAGACGAAGGACCGGTTCATCGCCCGGCACATGATGTAGGACAGGATCGCGCCCGAGGAGCCGACCAGCGCACCGGTCACGATGAGCAGGTCGTTGCCGAGCATGAACCCCGCGGCGGCCGCGGCCCAGCCCGAGTACGAGTTGAGCATCGAGACGACGACGGGCATGTCCCCGCCCCCGATCGACGCCACCAGGTGCCAGCCGACCAGCAGGGCGATGACGGTCATGACGACCAGCGGCACCAGCGCGTTCTGCGCGACGAACCAGGCCATGAGGCCCAGGGAGGCCACGATGCCGACCAGGTTGAGCAGGTGCCGGCGGGGCAGCATGAGCGGCGAGGAGGACATCTTCGCCGAGAGCTTGAGGTAGGCCACGACCGACCCGGTGAAGGTGATCGCCCCGATGAAGACGCCGAGGAAGACCTCGACCTGGTGCACCGTGTCCGGGGCCGCCGTCAGGTAGGAGTTGAAGCCCACCAGCACCGCGGCGAGCCCGACGAAGCTGTGCAGGATCGCGATGAGCTCGGGCATCTGCGTCATCTCGACGCTGCGGGCCCGCCACACGCCGACGCTGGCACCGATCGCGAAGACCAGGGCGATCAGCACGGCGGTCACCAGCAGCGACCGCTCGGCGTTCTCGAGGGCCAGCACGACGGTGGCGGCGAGAGCCAGCACCATGCCGATCATCCCGAGGAGGTTGCCACGGCGGGCCGAGGCCTGGGTGGACAGGCCCGCGAGGCTGAGGATGAACAGGACCGCCGCGACGAGGTACACGGCCTGCACGAGGGAGGTGAGCACGTCAGGTGTCCTTCCGGAACATGCCGAGCATCCGGTACGTGACCAGGAACCCGCCGAAGATGTTGACGCTCGCGACGGAGGCCGCCACGAACGCGATGGTCGACACCACGAGGTTGGCCGAGCCGATCTGCAGCAGCGCGCCGACCAGGATGATCCCCGAGATGGCGTTGGTCTGGGCCATCAGCGGGGTGTGCAGCGAGTGGGTCACGTTGAAGATCACGTAGTACCCGATGATCACCGCGAGGCCGAAGACGGTGAGGTGCTGCTGGGTCTCGGCCGGGGAGACCGTGAGCAGCAGCATCGCCAGCACGGCCCCGAGGCCTGCGGTCACCGTGCGCCGGGTCCGACGACGGCGGGCGGCCTCCTGGGCGATCCGGGCCTGCTCGGCCGGGTCGACCTGGGGCGCGGCCTCCTGCGTGGGGGCCGGGGCTGCCGAGACCTGCACCGGCGGCGGGGGCCAGAGCACCTCGCCCGCGCTGACCACCGTCATGCCGCGCTGGACGGGGTCGGTCAGGTCGAGGGTCAGCTCGCCGTTGCGCTCGGGGGTCAGCAGGGCCATGAGGTGCACGATGTTGGTGCCGAAGAGCTGCGAGGTGTGCCGGGGCAGGCGGCTGGTCAGGTCCGTCCAGCCGAGGACGACCACACCGTTCTCGCTGACGACCCGCTCCCCCGGCACGGTGAGCTCGCAGTTGCCGCCCCCCGAGGCCGCGAGGTCCACGATCACGCTGCCGGGGCGCATCGCGGCAACCATGGCCGCCGTGATGGTGGTGGGGGCGGTGCCGCGGACCAGGGCCGTGGTGATGACGACGTCGGCCTGGGCGGTCTCCTGGGCGTACATCTGCTCGGTGAGCCGCTGCTGCTCGGCGGTGAGCTCCCCGGCGTACCCGTCGGCGCTGACCTCCTGCTGGGCGGCGGCAGCCTGGACGAACTGCGCGCCCATCGACTCGATCTGCTCGCCGACCTCGGGCCGCACGTCGAAGGCCCGGACCTGGGCGCCGAGGCTGCCGGCGGCGCCGATCGCCGCCAGCCCCGCGACCCCGGCCCCGATGACGAAGACCTTGGCCGGTGGGGTCTTGCCCGCCGCCGTGACCTGGCCGGTGAACATGCCACCGAACTCCTCGGCCGCCTCGATCACCGCCCGGTACCCGGCGACGTTCGACAGGGTGCTCAGCACGTCGATGGACTGCGCGCGAGAGATCCGCGGCACGGCGTCCAGCGCGAGGGCCGTCAGCCCGCCGGCGGCCAGCGCCTCGACCCGCTCGGGGTGGGCCGCGGGCGCCATCATCGAGATGAGGGTGGTGCCGGGGGCGAGGGCCGCGACACGCTCGGCAGGGGCGGCGTCGATGGTGGTGACGACGTCAGCCCCCCACGCCGAGGTCGCGTCGACCACGGTCGCCCCGGCCTCGGCGTAGGCCTGGTCGGGATAGCTCGCCGCAGCGCCGGCGCCGGTCTGCACGACGACGTCGTAGCCCAGCTTGCGCAGCTGGGTGACGGTCGCGGGGGTGGCGGCGACGAGCCGCTCGCCCGGGCGGGACTCCCGGGGCACACCGATCTTCATCAGGTCTCTCCTCGTTGATCGCGCCGGGGCCAGGAACCCGGTGCACGCTTAGACGGTAGTCCTGGAAAGCGCTTTCTAGGAGGACGTAGGTCTCAGTCCACGGGCTGGACACCTGCAGCCGACCGGCTCCTTCGCCGAGGCGGCGCGACCGAGCACGGACGGCACCCGCGCGCCCCGGCCCCTCGGGCGGCTCAGGCCTGCTCGGCCTGACGCAGACGGTCCTCGAGCTGGCGGACCGCCCGTCGCAGGGCCCCTTCGGCGTCGAGCCCGCGCTCGTGGGCCTCGGCGGCCAGGGCCAGGATCCAAATCGG
>NZ_JALPKN010000228.1 GCF_023630195.1 Actinotalea sp. C106
CACGGGTCCGGGCGGTCGCGCTCGCGGGGCGGGGTGCACAGCCGCGCGGCGGCGAGGCCGTGGCGTGCCGGGAGCGGCGAGCGGGGAGGCACGGGTCGATGCTACAAACCCGGCCGACGACGACGGCCCAGGTCGCGCGCCGTCGTCGCTGACCACCGAGGATGGGGGCGTGACGTCCCCACCGACCGACCTGCGCCGCCGGTGGCTCTTCGCCGACCAGCTGGGGCCGCACTTCCTGGACCACCCGGACCAGCCGGTGCTGCTCGTGGAGTCCCGAGCGGTCTTCCGCCGACGCCGGTTCCACCGGCAGAAGGCGCACCTGGTGCTCTCCGCCCTGCGCCACCGCGCAGCCGAGCTGGGGGACCAGGCCGTCGTCGTCCGTGCCGACACCTACGCCGAGGCGCTCGCCCAGGTCGGTGAGCCGCTCGACGTCTGCGCCCCGACCTCGCGCGCGGCCCTCGGCTTCGTCGAACGTCAGCCCGGGCTCGAGGTGCTGCCGCACCGCGGCTTCGTCACCGCGCGGCCGGAGTTCGAGCGCTGGGTGACGGCGCAGCGCGGCGGGCTGCTCATGGAGAACTTCTACCGGACCGCGCGACGCGTCCACGGCGTGCTGATGGACGGCGACGACCCCGCGGGTGGGCGCTGGAACCTCGACCACGAGAACCGCGAGCCCCCGCCGCGCACGACCACCCTGGACGTCCCCGAGCCGTGGCTGCCGGAGGAGGACGAGATCGACGTCGAGGTCCGCCGGGACCTGGACCGATGGGAGGCCGACGGCGACGTCACCTTCGTCGGTCGCGACGGCCCGCGCCGCTTCGCCGTCACCCGCGACGAGGCCGTGGCGGCCCTCGACCGGTTCGTCGACCACCGGCTGCCGACCTTCGGCCGGTACGAGGACGCCATGCTCGCCGCGGACCCGTGGATGTCCCACTCGATGCTCTCGGCGGCGATGAACCTCGGCCTCCTCGACCCGCGCGAGGCCGTCGAGCGCGCGGAGGAGGCCTACAGGTCCGGCGAGGCGCCCCTCGCCAGCGTGGAGGGGTACGTGCGCCAGATCATGGGCTGGCGGGACTACGTCTGGCACGTCTACTGGCACACCGGCCCGACCTACAAGGAGTCCAACGCCCTCGAGGCCCGCACCCCGCTGCCCACGTGGTTCCGCGAGCTCGACGCCGACGCGGTCGAGGCGCGCTGCCTGCGCGAGGTGCTCGGCCAGGTGCGGGACACCGCGTGGGTGCACCACATCCCGCGCCTGATGGTCCTGGGCAACTGGGCGCTGCAGCGCGGCTACGACCCGGCCGAGCTCACCGACTGGTTCCACGAGTGCTTCGTCGACGGCTACGAGTGGGTCATGCAACCCAACGTCGTCGGCATGAGCCAGCACGCCGACGGCGGGTTCATGGCCACCAAGCCGTACGCCTCGGGTGGTGCCTACATCAAGCGCATGTCGGACTACTGCGGCGGTTGCCGGTACCGGCCCGACGTCCGCGTCGGCGAGAACGCCTGCCCCTTCAGCGCGGGCTACTGGTGGTTCCTCGACCGCAACCGGGAGCGGCTGGCCCCGAACCGGCGGATGGCCCAGCCTCTCGCCGGGCTGGGACGGCTGCGGGACCGCGAGGCCCTCGTCGAGCAGGAGGAGCTGCGGGGGGCGACGCCGCCGTAGGCCGTCGCGAGCTGCGGCGCGGGGATCAGGGGGTCGCCGTCGCGGGTGCCGGCGCGGGTGCCGTGGCCGGTCCGAACCCGGATCGGGTCATCTCGCCCCACACCGCCGGTCCCCGCATGAACGTGGCCTTCAGGCGCCACAGGACGGTGACGGGGAGGTAGACCACCTGCTCGGCGACCGCGACGGCCAGCAGACGCAGCAGGTCCCGGGTCGAGAGGTACTGGCGCAGGTTGCGCTCCTCGGCCCAGATCGCCGTCACCGTCGCGACCAGACCTGCGGTCATGACGGTGGCGATCAGCGCCGCGCCCAGGACGGGGTCGAAGACCCCCAGGCCGACCACCAGGACCATGGTGAGCATCCCCACCCCCTGGATCAGCGGGGCGAAGAGCTCGAAGAGCACCAGCTGAGGCATCCCGACCATGCCGATGGCCCCCCACCGTGGGCGCCCGACCAGGTCGGAGTGCTCCTGCAGCGCCTGGACCAGGCCCCGGTGCCAGCGCACCCGCTGCCGAGCCAGGACCGACCACGTCGCGGGCACCTCGGTCCACAGGATCGCCTCGGGGACCTGCACCACCCGCGGGCTCGAGCCCGGGTGGGCGAGTCGGTGGTGGCGCAGCAGACGCAGGGTGATGTCGAGGTCCTCACCGAGGTGGCCGACGGTGTAGCCGCCGACGGCCCGGACGGTCCCGGTGCGGAACAGCCCGAAAGCTCCGGAGACGAGCGTGACCGCCCCGGCGCGAGCCAGTCCCGTGCGGCCGATGACGAAGGCACGCAGGTACTCCAGCAGCTGGCACGCGGCGAGGAAGCTGCGCGGGACCCGGGCGTCGGAGACCGTGGTGCCCTCGACGACGCAGTCGTTGATGGGAAGGATCGTGCCGCCGGCAGCCACCACGTCCCGGCCGCCCTCGGTGAACGCGGCGACGGCCAGGCTGATCGCCCGGCGGTCCAGGAGTCCGTCGCCGTCCACGACCAGCAGCAGCGGGCGGGTCGCGGCGTTGATGCCGGCGTTGACGGCGTCGGCCTTGCACCCACCGGCGTCCTTGCTGATGACCCGGAGGCGCACGTCCCCCAGCGGCAGGTAGTGCCCGCGCACGGTGGCGGTGGTCAGCCCTGCGAGCCCGGGGGGCGGGGGCGCGACCGGGGCCAGGTGGAACGCCTCGACGAGGTGGGCCAGGGTGCCGTCCGTGGACCCGTCGTCGACCACGACGATCTCCAGGTCGCGGTAGTCCGAGGCCAGCAGCGCGCGGACGGTCGGCACGATGACCGGCCCCTCGTTGTGGGCCGGGACCACGATCGAGACCCCGGGAGGCCGGTTCGTCGCGGTGAGGTGGTGCAGCTGGCCGGGACGCAGCGCGCCGTGATGGTCGCGCAGGTGCAGGTTCCCTCCCACCGCCAGGGCCGCCATCGTCAGCTGCAACGCGATGGTGTAGACCGCGCCGATGACGAACCAGGTGCTGATCGCCTCGTAGACCCACATCGGGGGCTGGACCCAACCAGCCCACGGCATCACCGCGCACCGACCAGGTCGTCGACCCGTGGGCTCCTGGGGGTAGGCAGGGTGGGCACCAGACCGCTCAGTGCGGCGCGCACGGCGGCGTCGGGGTGCCGGGCCGCTGCCGCGTGCAGAACCGTGATCATCTCCGGGCGGGCGGCCAGCTCCCGGACCGCACGGCGAGCCCGCTCGGCGTGGACCGGATCCACCAGGGCGCTGAGCAGCCCGCCGGTGGCCACGTGCTCCTGGAGAGCGGTGGTGATGGCCGTGGTCACGAACGGTGTCGCCTGACCCAGCAGGCTGGTGAGGACGACGGCTCCGTCGGGGATGGAGGCCAGGGCGGCGGCGGCCCGGTGGCGCACGGCCCAGGCCGTGTCGTCCAGGGCCGCGATCAGCAGCGGGATGGTGGTCGGCCCAGCCATGACGCCCAGGGCCGTCGCTGCCAGGGCCCGCACCCCCGGGTCGGGGTCGCCCGTCAGGTTGGCCAGGGCGGTCAAGGACAGCTCGGTGGGGATCCCCGCGAGGGCGCTCACCCCGGCACGACGCAGCGCGGCGTCGGGGGAGCGGGTGGCGTCCACGAGCAGGCCCAGGGCGGTGGAGGGGTCCACGGTGTGGGTGACCATCGAGACCAGCAACGGTGATCGGGCGCCTCGGGCCCAGGCCAGGGTCACCGCCTGACCGACCTGGGGGCTGGGGTGGGTGCGGAGCAGCTCGCCGAGCTCACCAGCGATGTGCGGCTCCTCGTGGGTCAGCATCCGGACGATCGCGGTGGGTGCGGTGTCCGGGGCGGTGGCCAGGTAGGCCCGGGCGGCCGCGATCCGCACCCGCTGGTCCGCGTCGCGCATCGCCTGGTGCAGCGACGGGGTGTGGTCCGTCCCGCCGAGCAGACCGATGATCTCGACGGCGGCGACCCGTCGGGCCGGTTCTGCGTGGTGCAGACCGGCGAGCAGGTGGTCGATCAGCTCCAGCGCGGTCGCCAGGGCCGTGACGCTCTCGCGGTGCTCCGCCCCCAGGGTCGTGGCGACCGAGGTGACGATGTCCAGCACCTCCTGACGGTGGCGTCCGCGAGCCGTGGCACGCAGGGCGGCCGTCGCGGCGCGGGCGTCGCCCCGGCGCAGGCCCAGGGCGACCACGGTCTGGGAACGCAGATGGGTCCGCCGGTCGGCGACCCGACGTGACGCCCGCTCGCGCAGGGCCCGGCCCGCGGTGGTGAGCACCATCAGGGCGACCAGGACGGCGACCAGGCAGCCCAGCACGACCAGGGTCACGGTCAGCACGTGGCGGCCCCGTGCTCGGCCGTGGCGCCACAGGTGAGGTGATGGCGGCGCAGCTGTGCTGCGACGACGGCGCGCAGCAGACGGGGGCTCCACGGCCGGGGCAGGACGTGGTCGGCACCGGCGTCCAGGAGCTCGGCGCCCACGGCAGGGTCGGCCGTCGGGGTGATCGCCATGATCGTCGGGTGGGTCCCCTGGGCGTGGCGGCGGACGCCGGCCAGGGTCTCCTCGGCCGGGCCGGCGGCGGTCGGGTCGCCCAGCAGCAGGATCGGGGCAGCGGCAGGGTCGGCGAGCACGTCGGCCAGGTCACGCACGTGGACTCGGTGCCCGGCGCCGCGCAGCACCTCGGCCGTCAGCAGGCCGGAGACGTCGTCGCGGTCGCAGACCACGACGTCCGCGTCGTGGGTCAGGCCCAGGTCGACGTCGCGGATGCCGGGGGAGGGAGCCCAGGGACCGCCAGGCTCGTGCCCGGGACGAGGCGTGCTGGGCGGGGGCATCAGCGGGTGGTCCTATCGGCGGGGTACGTGGCGGACCGGCTCCGGGACGGCACGCTGGGCGTCGGTGACGTCAGCCGGCCCAGGATGCGTCATGATGTTCCCATCGACCGCGGCCGACGCTTCTGAGGAGAATGCCGACGGGGCGGACCTGCCCCCGTCCGGATCGCTCGCCGCGCAGGCGCGGTTCCGCCGCCCGGCCGGCCCTGTGGCCGCGCTGCCATGTCCGG
>NZ_JALPKN010000229.1 GCF_023630195.1 Actinotalea sp. C106
CCGCGCGGGCCGCAGCCACCGCGGCCTGCTCGTGGGCGCGCCGGCTGCCCATCTCGAGGCAGGGACGGTCCAGGGCCGCGCTGGTCATCCGCGAGGCGGCCGAGGCGACCGCGGAGTCGTAGTTCAGGACCGAGAGCACGAGGGTCTCCAGGACCACGGCCTCCGCGAAGGTGCCCTCGACCGAGAGCACGGGGGACCCGGGGAAGAAGCACTCGCCCTCGGCGTACCCCGTGATGGATCCGCTGAACCGGTAGCCCGCGAGGAAGTCGAGGGTGCGCCGGTCCACCACCTGCTCGCGGCTGAGGTAGGCCAGCTCCTCGTCGTCGAAGCGGAAGGCGGCGATCGCCTCGAGCGCGCGGCCCGTGCCGGCGACCACGCCGTAGCGGCGCCCCGCGGGGAGCCTGCGGGCGAAGACCTCGAAGACGCAGTGCCGCTCGGCGGTGCCGTCCGCCAGGGCGCCCTGCAGCATGGTCAGCTCGTACCGGTCGGTGTGCAGCGCCGTGGAGGGGCGTCCCGCCCCGGCGCGCGGGGTGGTCGCCGGAACCGTCCTGGGGGCCTCGCCCGTGAGGGCCGGGGCCGACGGCGAGGGCAGCTCTGCGCTCATGGGGATCACCGTAGAGCGGAGGCGCGGTCGGCACGAACCGTGCTCACCACGGCCCTGCTGGTGCCGGGGGGCCGTGCGCTGCCTAGAGTGAGGTCGTGAGCACCGTGACCGCCTCGTCGGCCCCGCTCGAGGACGTGGACCTCGGCGAGGCGGCGGTCGCCGACGGGTGGAGCACGGTGGTGTGGAACGACCCGGTCAACCTGATGAGCTACGTCACCTACGTGTTCCGCAGCTACTTCGGGTACAGCACCGCGCGGGCCGAGACCCTGATGCGTCAGGTGCACGAGGACGGTCAGGCCACGGTCTCGCGCGGGAACCGCGAGCAGATGGAGATCGACGTCCAGGCCATGCACGGCTACGGCCTGTGGGCGACGGTCCAGCCAGGGGCCCCCTGATGCAGGGCTTCCGCCGCGAGGGGGACGCCTACGTCGCCCGGCTCGACGCTGCCGAGCGAGCCGTCCTGCTCGACGTGGTCGACGACGTCGTCGGCCTGCTCACCGAGGGAGGGCCCAGCTCGGTCGCCCGGGGCAGGGCCGCTGCGGCGCACCCGTTGGACGCCCTGCGCATGGAGGCCGAGGACGTCCGGGCCCCGACCGACCCGGCACTGCGCCGGCTGCTGCCCGACGCCTCGGTGGACCCCGAGGTCACCGCCGAGTTCCGTCGGCTGACCGAGGGGGACCTTCGGACCGCCAAGACCGATCATCTGTTGCGGCTGCGGGCGACCCTCATGGCCGCGAGCCTCGACGTCGTCGTCGTGCCGAGCGAGGCCCCGCGCATCGCGGCGGCGCTGACCGACGTGCGGCTGGTGGTCTCCGAGCGCCTCGAGGTGCGCAACGACGCCGACGCCGACGCGCTATACCACCTCATCGGCACCGACCCCGAGCCGTCCGAGGCCGCGGACCCGCGGGCGCAGGTGGCCCGCCGGTTCCTCGCGACCGTGTACGTGGTGCTGAGCCTGCTCCAGGAGTCCCTCGTCGAGCTCATGCTCGAGGCGCTGCCCGAGGTGGGGCCTGAACCGGGCTAGGCTCGGGCGCGTGAACGACGCGCCGATCGGGATCTTCGACTCCGGTGTAGGAGGCCTCACGGTCGCGCGCGCCGTGCTCGACCAGCTCCCGCACGAGTCAGTGCTCTACATCGGGGACACGGCGAACGGGCCCTACGGCCCCAAGCCCCTCGCGGCGGTGCGGGCCCACGCCCTCGAGGTCATGGACGACCTGGTCGACGCGGGCGTCAAGATGCTCGTCATCGCGTGCAACAGCGCCTCGGCCGCCGTGCTGCGCGACGCCCGGGAGCGCTACACCCAGCGTCGTGGCCTGCCCGTGGTCGAGGTGATCCTCCCCGCGGCCCGGCGAGCGGCCGCGGCCACCCGCAACGGTCGGGTGGGGGTGATCGGCACCCGCGCGACGATCAGCTCCCGCGCCTACGACGACGCCCTCGCGGTCGCCGCTGGCATCAGCCTCACCTCGCAGGCCTGCCCCGAGTTCGTCACCCTGGTCGAGGCGGGCACGACGTCGGGCCCGCAGGTCCTCGAGGTCGCCCGGCGCTCGCTCGAGCAGGTTCGTGCGGCCGACGTCGACACGCTGGTCCTCGGGTGCACGCACTACCCGCTGCTGACCGGGGTGATCTCCTACGTGATGGGCGAGCAGGTGACCTTGGTCTCGAGTGCCGAGGAGACCGCCAAGGACGTGTACCGGACCCTGGTGGCCCACGGCCTCGAACGTGACCTGACCCTGGGACCGCCCGAGCACCGCTTCCTCGCGACCGGGGACGCCGAGGGTTTCGCGGCGCTGGCTCGGCGCTTCCTGGGACCCGAGGTGCTCGCGGTCGAGACGGCGACGAGTCTGCGATGAGGCTCACGGTGATCGGCTGCGCCGGGTCGTTCCCCGGCCCCGAGTCGGCGTCCTCCTCCTACCTGCTGCAGGCCGACGACGAGGCGGGACGCACCTGGAGCCTGCTGCTGGACCTCGGCAGCGGCGCGCTCGGGCCCCTGCAGCGCTACTGCGACCCCGTGGACCTCGACGCGATCGGTCTGTCCCACCTGCACCCCGACCACATGGCCGACATGTGCGGGCTCTACGTCTACCTCAAGTACCGGCCGCGGGGTCACGGGGGCCATGCCGAGGGGGCGGGCACGGGGGTCCGGCGGGGCCCGCTCGACGTCCACGGCCCCTTCGGCACCGCCTCGCGGCTGGCGGCGGCCTACGGGCTCGAGCCCGGCGAGTCGATGACCGACCAGCTCGCGGTCCACGCCTGGCAGCCCGGCCACCCGGTCCAGGTGGGTCCGCTGACCCTGACGCCGGTGGCGGTCGAGCACCCCGTCCCCGCGTACGGCGTGCGCGTGACCGGACCCTCCGAGCAGGACCCGAGCCGTCGGGTGACCCTTGCCTACACGGGGGACACCGACAGCTGCGCGGGCCTGGACGTCCTGGCCACGGGGGCCGACGTCCTGCTGGCGGAGGCCGCCTTCGTCGAGGGCAGGGATGACGGTGTGCGGGGCATCCACCTGACCGGCCGCCGGGCTGGCCAGGCCGCGGCCGACGGAGGTGCGGGGCGCCTGGTGCTGACCCACGTCCCGGCGTGGAACCCGCCCGGGGTGGCCTACGACGAGGCCGTCGCGGTGTACCGGGGCCCGATCGACCTCGCCCGGCCGGGCATGGTCCTCGAGCTCTGATCCCGAGCGTCACCGGCTGCGCCTAGGCTCGGGGGATGACTTCCGACGCCGCATCCCCCTCCTCCTCCCTCCTGCGTGCGGACGGCCGCCGCGCCGACGAGCTCCGCCCCGTGACGATCACCCGGGGCTGGCTCGACGCCGCCGAGGGCAGCGTGCTCGTCGAGTTCGGCCGCACCCGCGTGCTGTGCGCGGCCTCCTTCACCGACAGCGTGCCCCGCTGGCGCAAGGGCTCGGGGGAGGGCTGGGTCACGGCCGAGTACGCGATGCTGCCGCGCTCGACGAGCACCCGCAGCGACCGCGAGTCCGTCAAGGGGCGCATCGGTGGCCGTACCCACGAGATCTCGCGGCTGATCGGCCGCTCGCTGCGTGCCGTCATCGACGTCAAGGCCCTCGGTGAGAACACCATCGTGCTGGACTGCGACGTCCTGCAGGCCGACGGCGGGACCCGGACAGCGGCGATCACGGGCGCGTACGTCGCCCTCGCGGACGCCGTGGCGTGGGGACAGCGGTCGGGAGCCATCCGCGGCACCAAGCCCGTGCTGCGTGACTCGGTCTCGGCGGTGAGCGTCGGCATCATCGACGGCACGCCGATGCTCGACCTGCCCTACGTCGAGGACGTGCGGGCCGAGACGGACATGAACGTCGTCGTGACGGGCTCGGGGCAGTTCGTCGAGGTGCAGGGGACCGCCGAGCAGGCGCCGTTCGACCGCCGTGAGCTGGACGCCCTGCTCGACCTCGCCGTCGCGGGCACCACCGAGCTGAGCCGGGTGCAGGCCGAGGCGCTCGCCGGCGGGACCACCGCGTGAGCGCACCCCGCCTGGTCCTCGCGACCCACAACCAGCACAAGATCGGCGAGCTGCGAGCGATCCTGGGCCCGGTCGTGCCTGGTCTGGCCGCGCAGGAGGTCGTCGGTGCCGGGGAGGTCGGTGGTCCTGAGCCCGTCGAGGACGGGGTGACCTTCGCCGAGAACGCCCTCATCAAGGCCCGGGCCCTCGCGGCCCACACCGGGCTGCCGGCCGTCGCGGACGACTCGGGGCTCGCGGTGGACGTGCTGGGTGGTGCGCCCGGGATCTTCTCCGCGCGGTGGTCCGGCCGGCACGGTGACGACGCCGCCAACCTCGCGCTGCTGCTGGCCCAGCTCGCCGACGTCCCGGCCGAGCACCGCGGTGCGCAGTTCACCTGCGCCGCGGCCCTGGTGACCCCGGCGGGGTTCGAGCACGTCGAGACCGGTGCGCTGCGCGGACGGCTCACCACGGAGCCGCGCGGTGAGGGCGGCTTCGGCTACGACCCCGTGCTCGTCCCCGAGCTCCAGCCCACACGGGCCGGCGACGCCGAGCTCACCTGCGCCGAGCTCACGGCCGAGGAGAAGAACACCATCTCCCACCGCGGTCAGGCCTTCCGCGCGCTCGCCCGGGTGATCGCCGAGCAGCTGGGGAGCTGAGGTGGCCGCACAGGCACGCGGTGCCGGTCGACGGGCACGCGGCCCTGCCCTCAGCGGCGGGTCGACCGTCTCGGCGGGAGTCGTGCACGTGGCCGCCAAGGACGTCGCCGTCGGGCACCCGGGCCGACCCGTGCTGGCCGGGGTGACCTTCACGGCCGCCGCGGGGGACCGCGTCGGCCTGGTCGGGGAGAACGGCACGGGGAAGACGACGCTGCTGCGGGTGCTCGCCGGGCGGCTCGAGCCCACCGCGGGCGAGGTCCGTCGGGTGGGGAGCCTCGCCGTCGTCGAGCAGGAGCTCGCCCTGGGTGAGGGGCTCACCGTGGGGGACCTGGTCGAGGAGGCCCTGGCCGACGCGCGGGCCGCGGCGGTCGAGCTCGAGGAGGCCACGGCAGCTGTCGACGCCCTGGGCGGGGACGCCGA
>NZ_JALPKN010000022.1 GCF_023630195.1 Actinotalea sp. C106
AGGCGCTGCCCGCACCCTGACGGGCTGGGCCCTGGCCGCGACGCTCACCGCGGCGGTGGTGAGCCCCGTGCTGGCCTCGACCGAGGTGGCCGAGCAGGCAGTGCCGGACAGCGGCACCCGCCACCCCGAGGACGCCCACCTCCCCGAGAGCATCGAGGGGGGCCACACGGGCCACTGAGGCCCCGCCGCGGTGCCCGGCCCGCACGGGACCCGGCTGGCACGGGAGCGGACCGGCACGGCACCCGCGACACGTGGCACGTGGCACGTGGCACGAGGCACCACCCTGGTCACGAACGCCGCGAGGCCCGGCACCCCTCGGGGGCCGGGCCTCGCGGCGACTGCGGTGGTAGCGACGTCAGGCGGCGTCGCCCTCGTCCTCGGTGAGGTTGCGCGTCTTGTTCTGGTCGAGCGGGATGCTCGGGCCCATGGTGGTCGTCACGACCGCCTTCGAGATGTACCGGCCCTTGGAGGAGGACGGCTTGAGCCGGAGGACCTCGTCGAGGGCAGCGGCGTAGTTCTCGACGAGCTGCACGTCGGCGAACGAGACCTTGCCGATGATGAAGTGCAGGTTCGCGTGCTTGTCGACGCGGAACTCGATCTTGCCGCCCTTGATCTCGGACACGGCCTTGGCCACGTCCATCGTCACGGTGCCGGTCTTCGGATTCGGCATGAGGCCGCGGGGCCCGAGGACCTTGCCGAGGCGACCGACCTTGCCCATGAGGTCAGGCGTCGCGACGGCCGAGTCGAAGTCGGTGTAGCCGGCGGCGACCTTCTCGATCAGCTCGTCGCCACCGACCTCGTCGGCGCCGGCTGCACGGGCCTGCTCGGCGCGCTCGCCGGTCGCGAAGACCAGGACGCGGGCGGTCTTGCCCGTGCCGTGGGGGAGGTTGACCGTGCCACGGACCATCTGGTCCGCCTTGCGCGGGTCGACCCCGAGGCGGAAGGCCACCTCGACGGTCGCGTCGTACTTGGTGGTCGACGTCTTCTGGGCCAGGCGGATCGCCTCGAGCGGCGTGTACAGCCGCTCGCGGTCGATGGTCTCGTCGGCCTTGCGGTACGCCTTGCTGCGCTGTGCCATCTGCGTGTCTCCTCGTGTGCAGTCGTGGTCCTAGGGCCAGCGCCTGGCCCTGCCACTGGGTGTCCGGGACCGGATGGTCCCGCGACGGTCAGTCCTTGACGGTGATGCCCATCGACCGCGCGGTGCCGGCGACGATCTTCATGGCGGCGTCGATGTCGTTCGCGTTGAGGTCCTCGAGCTTGGTCTGCGCGATCTCGCGGACCTGGTCCTTGGTCAGCGCGGCGACCTTCGTGGTGTGCGGCGTCGGCGAGCCCTTGGCCACACCGGCAGCCTTCTTGATGAGCTCGGCGGCCGGCGGGGTCTTCGTGATGAAGGTAAACGAGCGGTCCTCGTAGACCGTGATCTCGACCGGCACGACGTTCCCGCGCTGCGACTCGGTCGCCGCGTTGTACGCCTTGCAGAACTCCATGATGTTGACGCCGTGCTGACCCAGGGCAGGGCCGATGGGCGGTGCCGGCGTGGCAGCCCCAGCGTTGATCTGGAGCTTGATCAGGCCGGAGACCTTCTTCTTGGGGGGCATGATGCCTTCCGTTCGTTGAGTGGGCCGACGCCGTGGGCGATGACCCGGTTGCAGTGCTGTCGCACGGCCCCGCTGCTGCGGGACCGATCAGATCTTGGCGACCTGGTTGAAGGACAGCTCGACCGGGGTCTCCCGGCCGAAGATCGAGACGAGCACCTTGAGCTTCTGCTGCTCGGCGTTGATCTCGGAGATCGTCGCCGGGAGCGTGTCGAAGGGCCCGTCGGTCACGGTGACCGACTCGCCGACCGTGAAGTCGACGGTGATCTGCGGGGCCGAGCCGCCCGCCGGGGCGGACTTCTCCGTCGCCGGGGCGAGGGTCGGCGCGAGCATCGAGAAGACCTCGTCAAGGGTCAGCGGCGGAGGCTGGTGGCTGTTGCCGACGAAGCCCGTGACACCCGGCGTGTGCCGGACGGCGCCCCAGGACTCGTCGGTCAGGTCCATCCGCACCAGCACGTACCCGGGGATCCGCACCCGGCGCACGACCTTGCGCTGGGCGTTCTTGATCTCCGTGACCTCCTCCATGGGGACCTCCACCTGGTGGATGTAGTCCTCCATGTTGAGGCTCTGCGTGCGGTTCTCGAGGTTGGCCTTGACCCGGTTCTCGTAGCCCGCGTAGGAGTTGATGACGTACCAGTCGCCGGGCTGACGCCGCAGCTCGGCCTTGAAGGCCGCGACCGGGTCCTCCTCGTCGTCCTGCTCCGCGACGGGCGCGACGTC
The DNA here is from genome assembly GCF_023630195.1 of Actinotalea sp. C106. Lineage (GTDB taxonomy): Bacteria > Actinomycetota > Actinomycetes > Actinomycetales > Cellulomonadaceae > Actinotalea. The sequence continues at coordinate 2,316 of NZ_JALPKN010000022.1, forward strand.
GGGCTCGTCCTCGGTCACCTCGATCTGCGCCTCGTCGACCTCGGCACCCTCGGTGGTCTCGGCCCCCTCGGGCTCCGTGGTCTCCTCGTCCACGAGGACGTCCTCCGTGCCATCGGCCTCGACCGGTGCGTCGACGACGGCCTCCGGGGCCTGCGTCTCGTCCTGCTCGGTCGGGTCCAGGGGCTCCTGCGACACGGGGTGAACCTGCTTTCTGCTGAGGGTGATGCTCGGACGGGCCGGGGTCGGGCGGCGCTAGCCGCCGAAGATCCAGCCGGTGGCCAGGCCGATGCCGAGGTCGATGACGGTCACGAAGGCCATCACGACGGCGACGAACACCAGCACCACCGTGGTGTAGGTGATGAGCTCGGAGCGCGTCGGACGGACGACCTTCTTGAGCTCGGCGAAGACCTGGCGGACGAACAGGGCGATACGTCCGAAGAGGCCGCGGCGGCTGGACCGGTCGGCCGGGCGCGAGCCGTCACCGGCGCCCTCGGCACCTGCGGCGGCCGCTCCTGCGGATTCGCTCACGGTTCGTCCCTACCTACGTCTCGCGGTACCTGCTCGGTCCCTGCTGCGCCCGCTCGTGCGGGCCGTCCCGGCCGGGGACCGGCCGTTCACGCAGGGCAGGCGGGACTCGAACCCACAACCGCCGGTTTTGGAGACCGGTGCGCTACCAATTGCGCCACTGCCCTTCGGTGCGCCGACGTCCACGACCGACGCGGGCACGCCGCATCATGGTGGACGTCAACCACCAGCGGTCGAGTGTACGTGGTCCCGGGCGATGGGTCGAACCGCCGCCTGCCCCGCACCTCAGTCCCTGCACCTCGGCCCCTGCGCCCTGGCCCCTCGCTCGCACCCGACCCGCGCCCCCCGCAGGCACCTCTGCCAGTATGGACCGGTGAGCCAGACACCTTCCGCCGCCCCCAGGATCTCCCGCCGCGTCGGCGCCATCGCCGAGTCCGCGACCCTCGCCGTCGACGCCAAGGCCAAGGCGCTCAAGGCCGCCGGCCGGCCCGTCATCGGCTTCGGTGCGGGCGAACCCGACTTCCCGACCCCGCAGTACGTCGTCGACGCCGCCGTCGCCGCCTGCTCGGTGCCCGCCAACCACCGCTACACCCCGGCGGCCGGCCTGCCCGACCTGCGTGAGGCCATCGCCGCCAAGACCCTGCGCGACTCGGGGTACGAGGTGGCCACCAACCAGGTCCTCGTGACCAACGGAGGCAAGCAGGCCGTCTACCAGGCCTTCGCGACCGTCGTCGACCCCGGCGACGACGTGCTGCTCCCGGCCCCGTACTGGACCACCTACCCCGAGGCGATCCGGCTGGCCGGGGGCAACCCGGTCGAGGTCTTCGCCGGCGCGGACCAGGGCTACCTCGTCACGGTCGAGCAGCTCGAGGCCGCGCGCACCGAGCGGACCAAGGTGCTGCTCTTCTGCTCGCCGTCGAACCCGACCGGAGCGGTCTACAGCCCCGAGCAGACCGAGGCGATCGGCCGCTGGGCCCTCGAGCACGGCATCTGGGTCATCACCGACGAGATCTACGAGCACCTCGTCTACGACGACACCGTCTTCACCCCGATCGTGCGCGCAGTTCCCGAGCTGGCAGACAGCAGCATCGTCCTCAACGGTGTGGCCAAGACCTACGCCATGACCGGTTGGCGGGTCGGCTGGATGATCTCGCCGGTGGACGTGACCAAGGCGGCGACCAACCTGCAGTCCCACCTGAGCTCCAACGTCGCGAACGTCTCGCAGCGCGCGGCGATCGCCGCCCTCACCGGGGACCTCACCGCGGTCCAGGAGATGCGCACGGCCTTCGACCGGCGCCGGCGCACCATGGTCGAGATGCTCTCGGCGATCGACGGCGTGCACTGCCCGACGCCGCAGGGCGCCTTCTACGCCTACCCGAGCGTCGAGGGGCTGCTCGGGCGGACGATCCGTGGCGTCACCCCGACCACCTCGGCCGAGCTCGCCGCCCTCATCCTCGACGAGGCCGAGGTCGCCGTCGTCCCCGGGGAGGCCTTCGGCCCGAGCGGGTACCTGCGCCTGTCCTACGCCTTGGGCGACGAGGACCTGGCCGAGGGCGTCGGGCGCCTGCAGACCCTGCTGGGCGAGGCCCGCTGACTCCCCCTGGGGTCCACCGATCGGTGGACCCCAGGACCGGTCTCCCGAGGGCTCCCGTCGAGGGCCCACCTGGGCCAGGCTGGAGCCATGAGCCCCACGACCGCGGTCCACGTCCGTGACCTGCACAAGCACTACGGCCCCAAGCGCGCCGTCGACGGCCTCGAGCTGACCGTCGAGCACGGCGAGATCTTCTCCGTCCTGGGCCCCAACGGCGCCGGGAAGACCACGACCGTCGAGATCCTCGAGGGCTACCGCCACCGGGACCGCGGCGAGGTCTCCGTGCTCGGCACCGACCCCCAGCACGGGGACCGCCGGTGGCGCAGCCGCCTGGGCATCGTCCTGCAGTCGGCCGACGACCAGGCCGAGCTGACCGTCGCCGAGCTGGTGCAGCACTTCGCCACCTTCTACCCCAGCCCGCGCGACCCCGAGGAGCTGGTCGCGGCGGTCGGGCTGACCGAGAAGGCAGGCACCCGCGTCCGCCAGCTCTCGGGCGGGCAGCGTCGCCGTCTCGACGTCGCCCTCGGCATCGTCGGTCGGCCCGAGCTGCTCTTCCTCGACGAGCCCACCACCGGGTTCGACCCCGAGGCGCGCCGGTCCTTCTGGGACCTGCTGCGCTCCCTGCGGGACGAGGGGACCACGATCCTGCTGACCACCCACTACCTCGACGAGGCCGAGCAGCTGGCCGACCGGTGCGCCGTGGTGCGGGACGGTCGCGTCGTGGCCCTCGACACCCCGGCCGCCCTAGGTGGCCGGGCGGCGCGGCAGGTCATGGTCCGCTGGGTCGAGGACAGCACCGCCCGCAGCGCCACGACCGCCGAGCCGACGGCCCTCGTCGCCGCGCTGACCGCGCGGCTCGGGCCGGGCGAGATCCCCGGCCTCGAGGTGGTCCGGCCGACCCTCGAGGACGTCTACCTCAGCCTCATCGGCGAGGCCTCCCACCACGACCTCGAGGAGGTCCCGGCATGAGCACCACCACTCCCCCGACCGAGCACACCGCTGGGCACACCGCTGGGCACACCGATGGGCACACCGCTGGGCACACCGATGCGCACACCGCCCCGACGACCGAGCCCACCGTCCGGCGCGCACCCCAGGGCACCGCGGCCGCCCTCCCGAGCCTGGCCCGCGTCGCCTGGGCCCGCACCGTCCTGGAGCTCCGGCAGTTCTTCCGCGAGCGCGACGCGGTCGTCTTCATCTTCGCCTACCCCCTGATCATGCTGGCGATCTTCGCGACGGTCTTCGGGCAGGGCGGCGCGACCGTCGGCCCCGAGCCCGGCATCCCCTTCGCGCAGTACTTCCTGCCCGGGATGGTCGCGACCGGCGTGATGCTGTCGAGCTTCCAGAACCTCGCGCTGTCCATCGCGGTCGAGCGGGACGAGGGCGGGCTCAAGCGGCTGCGCGGCACCCCGATGCCCCCTGCGGCCTACTTCCTGGGCAAGATCGGGTCGGTGCTGCTCACCAGCGCGATCCAGATGGTGCTGCTCATCGGGCTCGGCTCCCTCGCCTTCGGGATCGACCTGCCGACCACCGCCGACAAGTGGCTGACCTTCGCGTGGGTCTTCGTCCTGGGCACGGCGGCCGGCGCGGTGTGCGGCGTGGCGTTCAGCTCGGTGCCGCGGTCGGGGCGCAGCGCCTCGGCGGTCGTGACGCCGATCGTCCTGGTCCTGCAGTTCATCTCCGGGGTCTTCTTCATCTTCAACGACCTGCCGACGTGGATGCAGCGGGTGGCCGAGATCTTCCCCCTCAAGTGGCTCGCGCAGGGCATGCGCTCGGTCTTCCTGCCCGAGGAGGCCGAGGCCTTCGAGGTCTCCGGATCCTGGCAGCACGAGGCGACGGCGGCGGTGCTGGTCGCGTACCTCGTGGTCGGCCTGGTGCTGGGCGTGCGGACCTTCCGCTGGCAGCGGCGCGATGACGGCTGAACGGCCCGACGGCGACGCCGTCAGGAGCATCGACGCGCGGTGGCCCAGGGACGTCGTGTGGTGGGACGTCGCCTTCTACGCCATCGCCGCCCTCACGGCCGTGTCGGTGGTCGCCCAGCTCGACCGCCTCGGGCCCCAGGCGCCGGTCTCCCTCGTCGCTATCGCGGGGCTCGTCCTCGCCTACGCGGTGCTCGGGCGACGGGCGGCCCGGAGCCGTGACCAAGGTCAGGCCCTCGCCTACCTGCTGATCATGATGGTCCTGGTCTGCACGGCGATCGCCACGACCGCGGGCAGCAGCCTGCTGCTCTTCATCGGGTTCTCGCAGATCTGGATGCTCGTCGAGCGCACCCGCACGGGGATCGTCCTGGTGGTGATGCTGGCCGTCGGCGCGACCCTGGCCATGTCCCTGCCGCACGGGCCGACCGCGGGGAGCCTGGCGCGGAACGCCGCCGAGATGGCCGTGGTGCTCGTCTTCGCGATCGGCCTGGGCCTGTGGGTCGCAGTCACGATGCGGCAGGCGGAGCGGTACGCGGTGCTCGTCGACGAGCTGCGGGCCACCCAGGCGGCCCTCGCTGCCTCGCACCACGCGGCCGGGGTGACGGCCGAGCGGGAGCGGATGGCCCGCGAGATCCACGACACCCTCGCGCAGGGGTTCACCAGCGTCGTCATGCTCGCCCAGACCGCGCGATCGAACCTCGAGCACGGGCGCCTCGACCAGGCCCGGGGCCGGATGGACCTGGTCGAGCAGACAGCACGGGACAACCTCGCCGAGGCCCGTGCCCTGGTCGCGGCCTTCGCGCCGGTCGGGCTCCAGGAGGGTTCCCTGGCCGAGGCCCTCACCCGACTCGCCGAACGCTTCACGCAGGAGACAGGGGTGGTGGTCGAGGTCGTCATCCCGGAGCAGCTGCCGCCGCTGGACCGCGAGCGCGAGGTGGTGCTGCTCCGGGCCGCCCAGGAGGCGCTGTCGAACGTGCGGCGCCACGCCGCGGCGCACCGGGTCCGGCTGGTGCTGCGTGAGGGGCCCGGGCAGGCCGGTACCGGGGGCGCCGTGGAGAGCCGGGCGACCAGGTCCGACGGCGAGCCGCCCGCAGCCCGTACCGTGCACCTCGAGGTGGTGGACGACGGCCGTGGCTTCGACCCGGGCTCGGCGGCGGGCCTGGGGCTGCGCGGGATGCGCGAGCGGGTCACCGCGGGGGGCGGCGACCTGTCGGTCGAGAGCTCGGTCGGGGACGGCACCCGGGTGCGGGTCTCGCTACCCCTCGTGGTGGGGGCCGAGGACGAGGAGAGGACGGTGCCGTGATCAGGGTGCTGGTCGTCGACGACCATCCGGTGGTGCGCGCCGGGCTCGTGGGGCTGCTGGCCGACGAGCCCGACCTGACGGTGGTCGGTCAGGCGGGCGACGGCGGTGCCGCGGTCGAGATGGTCGAGGAGCTCACCCCCGACGTCGTCCTCATGGACCTGCGGATGCCCGGGACCGACGGGGCGACGGCCACCGGGCAGATCACGGGCCGCTGGCCGGCGACCCGCGTCGTCGTGCTGACGACCTTCGAGACCGACACCGACATCCTGCGGGCCGTCGAGGCCGGAGCCACCGGGTACCTCCTCAAGGACACCCCGCAGCCCGATCTCGTGGCCGGCATCCGCGCGGCGGCCCGCGGGGACACGGTGCTCGCCCCCTCGGTCGCGCGGCGCCTGGTCCACCAGGTGCACCGCCCCGAGGAACGCCTCACCCCCCGCGAGCTCGAGGTGCTGGCCGCGGTGGCCCGGGGAGGCAGCAACGCGCAGATCGGCGCCCAGCTGTTCATCACCGAGGCCACCGTCAAGACCCACCTGCTGCGGGTCTTCGCCAAGCTCGGCGTCGACGACCGGACCCGTGCGGTGACCGTGGCCCTCGAGCGCGGGCTGCTGCCCTCGCCCTGAGCGGGGTCCCGCCCACCTCCTGCGGTGACGACGCCCCCAGGGCGTCACCTCTCTCCTCTGGCCACCTGCTGGCACACTGACCCGATGCGTGACCTGGCGGCCCTGCCCAAGGCGCACCTCCACCTGCACTTCACCGGCTCCATGCGCGTCCCGACCCTGGCGGACCTCGCCGCGGAGCGCGACGTCCGCCTCCCCCGCGCCCTGCTCGACGGCGACCCGCTCCAGCTGCCCGCGGGGGCGCGCGGATGGTTCCGCTTCCAACGGCTCTACGACGCTGCCCGTGCCTGCGTGCGTTCCGAGGCCCACCTCCGAAGGATCGTCGCGGAGGCTGTGCAGGACGACGCCGCCGAGGGCTCGGGCCGGCTCGAGATGCAGGTGGACCCGACCTCGTACGCCCCCTTCGTCGGGGGGATCACCCCGGCGCTGGAGATCGTGCTGGACGAGGCAAGGGCCGCGAGCGCCCGCACCGGTGTCGAGGTGGGGGTGGTGGTCGCCGCCTCACGCATGCGCCACCCGTTCGAGGCCCGGACCCTCGCGCGTCTCGCGGCTCGCCATGCCGGGGACCAGCCCGGCCAGGTGGTGGGCTTCGGCCTGAGCAACGACGAGCGTCGGGGGGACACCGAGGCGTTCGGGCCGGCCTTCGCGATCGCCCGTCGCGCGGGGCTCGCCTCGGTGCCGCACGGCGGCGAGCTCCTGGGACCGGCGCACGTGACCGAGGTACTCGACCATCTGGGTCCGGACCGGCTGGGTCACGGGGTCCGCGCGGTCGAGGACCCGCGCGTGCTGGAGACCGTGGTCGAGCGCGGCATCGCCCTCGAGGTGTGCCCGGCGTCGAACGTCTCGCTCGGGGTCTACGCCGAGGACCACCACGTCCCGCTGCGCCGGTTGGCCGACGCAGGAGTGACGATGGCTCTGGGGGCCGACGACCCGCTGCTCTTCGGCTCGCGCCTGGTCGCGCAGTACGAGGCCGCACGGACCGTGCACGGCTTCGACGACGCGGCCCTCGCCGAGCTCGCCCGCGGGTCCATCCGCGCCTCGGTCGCGACCGACGAGACCCGACGCCGGCTGCTGGCCGGGGTCGACGCGTGGCTGGCGGAGCCCGAGGGTCAGAGCGAGCAGCCGACCAGCACGGGCTCGGGCTCGAGGGTGATGCCGTAGGCCTCGCGGACGCCGTCCCGCACGCTGCGCGCGAGGGTCAGGAGGTCCTCGGTGCTGCCGCCGCCGCGGTGGGTGAGGGCCAGGCTGTGCTTGGTCGACAGGCCCACGACCCCGGGCAGGCCGTAGCCCTTGGTGAAGCCCGCGTTGTCGATCAACCAGGCGGCGCTCGTCTTGACCAGCGCCTCGTGGCCCGCACCGCCGGCGGGGGCGGCCTCGGAGATGGTCGGGCGCACCGGGTAACGGGGCGCCCCGTCGGGCAGCATGTCGGCCACCTCGGCGGGGACCACGGGGTTGGTGAAGAAGGAGCCTGCGCTCCAGGTGTCGCGGTCGGCGGCGTCGAGCACCATGCCCTTGCCCCCGCGCAGCTCGAGGACCGCGGCGCGCACCTCGGCGAGGGGGGCGCGCCCCCCCACCGCGACGCCGAGGCGGCGCGCCAGCTCGGCGTAGGCCACGGGGGCCGAGAGCGTGCCGAGCCGCAGCTGGAAGCCGACCTCGAGGACCACGTACCGCGGGGTGGGGGCCCAACGGCTCGGCGAGCCGTCGGCCTCGCGCAGCGAGCGCTTGAGCAGCGAGGTGCGGTACCCGAAGGCCAGGTCCGTCAGGGCGAGGGTGCGGATCCGCTGCTGCTCGCGGTCCCACACGCGCACCGTGGAGACCACCCCCGAAACCTCCTGGCCGTAGGCGCCCACGTTCTGCACGGGGGTCGCGCCCGTGGAGCCGGGGATCCCCGCCAGGGCCTCGACCCCGACCCACCCCTCGGCGACCGCACGATCGACGACGTCGACCCACGGCGTCCCCGCGGGCACGGTGACCGACGCGCCCACGCAGGACATGGCGTCCTCGAGCCGGATGCCCGTCCGGACGTCACGGACCACCAGGCCCGGGAAGCCGTCGTCGGGCACCACGAGGTTCGACCCGCCACCGAGCACGAGGACGGGCTCACCGGCGTCGTCGGCCCCGCGGACCTCCGCGACGAGCTCCTCGGCGCTGGCAGCCTCGACGTAGCGCCCGGCAGGTCCGCCCAGGCGCAGGGTGGTGAGGTCGGCCAGGGCGGGCACGTCGGCGGTGCTCGAGGGCGGTGCTGCGGGGGAAGTCGTCACGGACCCAGGCTAGGCCCGGTCAGTCCCGCGGGCGCGCGCCGGCCGCGGTGGGCAGGGGCTCGGCGGCACGCAGCACGAACAGACCGATCACCACGGGGATGGTGATGACCAGCAGCGCCTCGCGGTAGCCGACGTGCTCGGCGAGGAATCCCAGCAGGGGCGGGCCGGCCAGGAACGCGCTGTAGCCGATGGTCGCGACGACGGCGACCCGCGGGGCAGCACGCAGCGGGTCGTCCGAGGCGGCGCTCATGCCCACCGGGAACCCCAGGGCCGCTCCCGCGCCCCACGCCAGGACGCCGACGAGAGCCAGCCACATCCACGGCGACAGGCCGAAGACCAGGAGCCCGACCAGCGCGAGCCCGGCCGAGAGGCGCAGCACCGCGATCCGGCCCCACCGGTCCAGCAGGCTCGTCCCGAGGAAGCGCATCCCCGTCATCGCGGTCACGAAGACCGCGAAGCCGAGCGCGCCGACCGCGTTCGAGGTGCCGAAGCCGTCGACCACGGCGAGGCTGACCCAGTCGTTGGCGGCCCCCTCGGTCAGGGCGGCGGCGAGCACCACGAGGCCGATCAGCAGGGTGCGGGGCTCGAGCCAGGCCGCGAAGACGCTGCGTCGCGGCGCACCGTCGGCCGAGCCCGGGGTCTCGCTGTGCGTGCCCTCAGGCAGGAACCAGCGCGAGGAGATCACCACGCCCGTCAGGCTCAGGGTCAGCGCGACGGCGAGGTGGACCACCACGGGGGCCTGCAACCAGGCGGCGAGCGCCCCGACCCCGGCGCCAGCGAGGGTGCCCAGGGAGAAGCCGGCGTGGAAGCGCGGCATCACGGCCTTGTGCAGGGCCTGCTCGACCGCGGCCCCCTCGAGGTTCATCGCGGCGTCCCAGACACCGGTGCCGATGCCGAAGAGCACCAGGGCAGCGGCCACGAGCCACGTCGTCCCGAGGGCGACGCCGGTCGCAGCGACGAGCAGGCCGACGACGTTGATCACCGCGAAGGTCAGGATGGTGCGGCGCGCCCCGAGCCGCTGGACCACGAGCCCCGACAGGGGCAGGGCCGCGAGGGAGCCGATCGCCCCGAGGAGCAGCAGCACGCCCATCTCGTTCGGACGCAGCTCGAGCTGGTCCCGCACCGCGGGCAGGCGGGCCGCCCAGTTGGCGAAGTTGAAGCCGTTGAGCACGAAGGTCGCGAAGACCGCTGCGCTCGCCAGCTGCACCTGACGCGGGGACAGGACAGGGCCCGACGGCACCGGGGCAGGCTCGGGCCGCCCGGCATCACCAGGGGTGGGCGTGCTCGTCATCGACCGACCTCGCTCGGGACCCGCTCGGCCTCTCCGAGCTCGGCGAGCGTATCGGGGACCACGACCTCGGCGAGGAGGTCGTCACCGGTGACCGAGGCCGAGGGGGCGGGCAGCGACCCGGCCTCGAGGTGACCGGTGGGGCGCACGCCGCTCGGGACCGCGGGAGGCGCCGTCGGGCGGACCTGACCCGACAAGACGATGCTCACGACCATCGCACCGAGGATCAGCAGCAGCGCCTGGCGCGTGCCCAGGCTCTCGGCGGCGAGGCCCAGCAGCGGCGGGGCCGCGAGGGAGGCCACCGAGGCGAAGGCCGAGACGACGGCGACCCGGCCCGCCGCACGCATCGGGTCCTCCGAGACGGCGACCATCCCGATCGGGACGGCGAGCCCCGCTCCCAGGCCCCACCCGACGACGCCGAGGAGTGCGAGGGGCAGCGAGGGCGCCGTGCCGAAGAGCGCGAGCCCCGCGAAGGACACCACGCCCGAGCCGAGCAGGACCAGGACGCGGCCGAACCGGTCGATCAGGCGGGTGCCGACCAGGCGGGAGACCGTCATCGAGGCGACGAAGACCCCGAAGACGAGGGCCGCGACGGCCTCGCTCTGCGCGAAGCCGTCGACCACCGCGATGGCCAGCCAGTTGTTGGCCGAGCCCTCCGAGAGGGCAGCAGTCATGACGACCAGGCCGATGAGCAGGGTGCGCTTCTCACGCCAGGCGGCCAAGGAGCTGCGCAGCCCTGCACCGCGTCGACGAGGGCCTGCGTCCGCGGACTGCGCCGCGCAGACCGGCTCGGGCGGCAGGGGCAGCACCGCACCGGGCACGGCGCGGAACCGCCACACCAGGCTCACGACGCTCACGACGCCGAACTGGATCAGCAGGGGGACCTGGCCCCAGGCCGCCAGTGCACCGATCCCCGAGCCGACCACCGAGCCGATCGAGAAGGCCGCGTGGAACTGGGGCACCACCGTGCGGCCCATGCGACGCTCGATCACGGCCGTCTCGACGTTCATGGGCACGTTGCCCAGGGCGAAGGAGGCGCTCATCAGCACGATCCCGGCCACCAGGACCGCCACGCTGCCGATGGTCGGGCCGAGCCCGAGGGCCAGGGTCGCGAGGCTGAACAGCGTCGCCGCGACCAGCATGGTGCGACGGCTGCCCCAGCGCACCACGATCGCCCCGGCGATCAGCACCATGGTCAGGGAGCCGAGGGCGCCGATCAGGAGGATGACGCCGAGGTCACTCGTGGTGAGGTCGAGCTGGGCCCGCACCGAGGGCAGCCGGGACAGCCAGCTCGACACGGTCAGGCCGAGGAGCACGTAGAGGCCCAGGAGGAGCCTGCGGGCGCGCAGGACCTCGGGGGCCACGTGGGCGTCGCGGGGCGTGGGACGAGGCGCGCGGCGCGCGCGGAGCACAGACATGCAGGCCGATCCAGGTGAGCAGAGCACGAGTGCCGGGGCTGCCGACACGGGGAGGGACGGGCACGTCCTCGTGCCGTGACGCCCTGCTGTCGCATCCGGGAGCGGCGCGGCCCTCGAGGGGCGGTCCGGTCCGGGTTCGAATCGTTTCGAGGCGTCGCGTCAAGTCTGCCGATAGGCTGCAGGAACGTCAAACGGATTCGACCACGAGGCAGGTGAGATGGGGCACAGTCGACCAACCCTGGCCGACGTGGCCGGTGCGGCCGGTGTCTCGGTCTCCACCGCCTCCCTCGCCTTCTCGGGTGCAGGGCCCATCGCCGCTGCGACCCGCGAGCGCGTCCACGCCGCCGCGAGCGAGCTCGGGTACTCCGGCCCCAACCCCCTGGGCCGTTCGTTGCGCAGCGGCCGCTCGGGCATCGCCGCCGTGGTGATCGGCGACCAGCTGCGGCGCAGCTTCCGAGACCCGGTCTCGGTGCAGGTGCTCGACGGCCTGGTGAGCACCCTCGGCCAGATGGGCCTCGGCGTCCTGCTCGTGCCGGGCATGCCCGCCACCGAGGGCACGACCGGCGTCGACCCGCTGCTCGAGACGGCACCCATGGACGTCGCCGTCCTCATCTGGGGATCCCGCGAGGACGACCCCGCTCTCCTCTCGCTCCAGCGCCGGGGCGTGCCCGTGGTGATCGGGGAGGGCCCCGCGGTCGAGGGGGTGCCGGTCGTCGGCATCCAGGACCGGCGAGGATCCGAGGAGCTCGTCCGCCACCTGGCGGACCTCGGCCACGAGCGGATCGCCGTGGTGAGCCTGCCCTTCGGCGGGCCCCGCCGCTGCGCCGTGGTGTCCCCCGAGCGCATGACCGAGCTGAGGTGGACACCGACCAAGCACCGGCTCGAAGGGTTCCAGGACGCGGGGGTCGTGCCCACGATGGTGGTCGAGGCCGCAGCCTCGCTGGTCGAGGAGGGGCAGGCCGCCGGGCGCCTGCTGCTCGACGTCGAGGACCCGCCGACGGCCGTCGTCGCGCAGTCCGACCTCCTGGCGGCCGGCGTGCTCCTCGCCGCCCGCGACCTGGGCATGCGGGTCCCGCAGGACGTCTCGGTCGCGGGGTTCGACGGGATCGACCTGCCGTGGCTCGCCCCGGACGTGCTGACCACCGTGGCCCAGCCCCTGGCAGCCAAGGGCGAGGCCCTCGGCCAGACGGTCGCAGCCCTCCTCGCAGGAGAGCAGCCCGAGCCCGCCCTGCTGCCCGTCACCCTGCGGACCGGGACGACGACGGGGCCACCACGCACCTAGCGCGCCGCGCGGGAAGGTCAGGGACGGACGAGGGCCTGGGCCTTGCCCAGCACACGGGTGCCGTCACAGGTGACCGTGAGGTCGATGCGCACGGTGGCCTGCTCGGCATCGATCGCGCCGATCACGCCGCTGATCTCCACGGTGGCCACTCCAGGGTCCGGCACCGGGACGGGGCGCGTGAAGCGGACGCCGTAGTCCACGACCTTGCCCGGGTCCCCGGCCCAGTCCCCCACGAGGCCGACGGCGGTGCCCATGGTGAGCATCCCGTGGGCGATGACCCCGGGGAGGCCGACCTCGGCCGCGACGCGCTCGTTCCAGTGGATGGGGTTGAGGTCGCCGCTCGCCCCCGCGTAGCGGACCAGGGCCCGGCGGTCGAGCTCGACGGTGCGCTCACCGATCAGCTGGCCGACCTCGAGGTCGGCCAGGACGGGGCTCATGCCCCCTCCCCGCGAACGGCGAGGGTCGAGCGCACCGTGGAGACGGGGGCGCCGTCGGCCGCGGAGATCTCGCAGCGCGTGGTGACCATCGCGAGGCCGGCCCGCTCGACGATGCCGTCGACGTGCAGCACCGTGCTGAGCTGGTCCCCCGCGTGGATGGGGCGGTGGTGGGTGAAGCGCTCATCGGCGTGCACCACCCGGGAGAAGTCGATGCCCGCCTCGGGGTCCTCGACGAGCTGGGCCTCGGCCCGCTGGGCGATCACGACGGCGAAGGTGGGCGGGGCGATCACGTCGGGGTACCCCAAGGACCGCGCCGCGTCGACGTCGTGGTGGACCAGGTGCTCCGCCCCGACCGCGCTCGCGAAGTCACGCAGGTGCTCGCGCCCGACCGTGTAGGGCGCGGTGGCCGGGTAGGACCGGCCCGCGTACTCGAGGTTGATACCCATGATGCGGAGCGAGCCCCGTCAGCGCGCGAGGCGCTGGATCAGCGGGTCTCGCGGTGCAGCGTGTGCTTGCCGTCGCGCGGGCAGAACTTCTTCATCTCCAGACGGTCCGGGTTGTTGCGCCGGTTCTTCTTGGTGATGTAGTTCCGCTCCTTGCAGTCCACGCAGGCGAGCGTGATCTTCGGACGGACGTCCTGACTCTTGCTGGCCACGGTCTTGCCACCTCTCGTGCTGCGCGAGCAGCACCTGGATCGTCGATCGCACGCCGCCGGAAGGTCGACCGGCATGCCGTTGTCACTGTGGTAGCGGGGGCGGGACTCGAACCCGCGACACCACGATTATGAGCCGTGTGCTCTAACCACCTGAGCTACCCCGCCGCATCAGCACCGTGACACCCAGGACGGCGAACCGTCCTGGGTGTCCAGGCACCAACAGAGCCCCGAAAGGGAATCGAACCCTTGACCTTCTCCTTACCATGGAGACGCTCTGCCGTCTGAGCTATCGGGGCAGCGCGTGCCAGGGTACACGCGCTGAGCCGTGCCTGCGAAATCGTGGTTCAGACGGGCTCAGGAGCCAGGGTACCGAGCACCATCTCGCCGTCCACCGCGAGCTCGGCGCCGTGATGGACGAGGCCTCCGCGCTCAGCGGGAAGGCCACCACCGAGGCGATCTCCCCGACCTCGCCGATGCGTGGGATCGCCTGCGTCGCGAACATGGCGTGGTGCACCCCGGCCGCCATCGGCGTCCGGGTCCCACGCGGGTGGATCGAGCTCACCCTGATGCCGTAGCGCCCCAGGTCCAGGGCGGCGCACTTGATCAGCCCGCGCATCCCCCACGTGCTCGAGGCGTACGCCGCGAGGCTGGCCATCCCGACCAGTGCACGACGCGGCCGGCGCCACGTCCGGGTGCACGACGATCGCGGCGTCCCCGAGCTCGGCGTCCAGAGCCTGCTGCTGGGCCACGGGACGTCCTGGGGGTGCTCCCGCGGCGTCGACCCCTCCAGCGTGCGCTCGTGCGACGCGAGACCGCCAGGGACGGGCGTCCTGAGGGCGGGAACGACGAAGGCCCCGGCCGGCGAACCGGACGGGGCCTCGTGGTGGTGGCAGGTGAGGGATTCGAACCCACGTAGCTTGCGCGGCTGATTTACAGTCAGCTCCCTTTGGCCGCTCGGGCAACCTGCCGGGTCCACCCCTGGGCAGTCGTGCTGCACAGGTGCGGATGGAAGGATAGCAAGCCTGCGCGGCCTCTCGGGACACGAGCCCAGCCGGTACGGTGCCGAAGGCCCCCCACCCGCCCCACCCCAGGAGGAGACATGGCTTCGGAGTCCTCGTTCGACGTCGTCAGCAAGGTCGACCGGCAGGAGGTCGACAACGCGCTCAACCAGGCCGCCAAGGAGGTCTCCCAGCGCTACGACTTCAAGAACGTCGGGGCCTCGATCGCGTGGAGCGGCGAGTCGGTCGTGATCATCGCCAACTCCGAGGAGCGGGCCAAGGCCGTGCTCGACGTGTTCCACACCAAGCTGATCCGCCGGGGCATCTCCCTCAAGGCCCTCGACACCGGCGACCCGGTCGCCTCGGGCAAGGAGTACCGCATGGTCTCGACCCTCAAGGAGGGTCTGAGCAGCGAGGACGCCAAGAAGATCGCGAAGATCGTGCGCGAGGAAGGCCTCAAGGGGGTCAAGACGCAGATCACGGGCGACGAGCTGCGCGTCTCGGCCAAGAGCCGCGACGAGCTGCAGTCCGTGATCGCGCTGCTCAAGGGCTCCGACCTCGACGTCGCCCTGCAGTTCGTCAACTACCGCTGACCCGTCCCGGGCCCCACCAGGGCCCCGCTCCCGCCCCACCACCGATCTCGTGCCAGGACCTGGGACACCCCAGAGCACCCTGGGCTTCCGACACGAGCGAGGGCTAGGGAGCGGGGTGGCCGGCCATGCGGTGCAGGCGGGCGATGCGGTCGGCCATCGGCGGGTGGGTCGCGAAGAGCTTGGCCATCCCTGCGCCCTTGAACGGGTTGGCGATCATCAGGTGGGAGACGTCGACCAGATCACGGTTGGCGGGCAACGGGGCCCGTTGGGTGCCGCGCTCGAGCTTGGCCAGGGCCGAGGCCAGGGCCAGCGGGTCCCCGGTCAGCCGGGCGCCGTCCTCGTCGGCGTCGTACTCGCGGGTCCTGCTGATGGCGAGCTGGATGACCATCGCGGCCATCGGGGCCAGGAAGGCCATGGCGAGCATGGCGATGGGGTTGCCGCCGCGGTCACGCCCCCCACCGAAGAACATGAGGAACTGCGCGAAGGCCGTGATGATGCCCGCGACGGCGGCCGCGACCGACGAGGTGAGGATGTCGCGGTTGTAGACGTGCATCAGCTCGTGGCCGAGCACCCCGCGCAGCTCGCGCTCGTCGAGCAGGTCGAGGATGCCGTCGGTGCAGCACACCGCCGCGTTGCGCGGGTTGCGCCCGGTCGCGAACGCGTTCGGCGCCGCGGTCGGTGAGACGTAGAGCCGCGGCATGGGCTGGCGGGCCGTGGTCGAGAGCTCGCGCACGATCCGGTACATCGCCGGCTGCTCGATCTCGCTGACCGGGCGCGCACGCATGGCGCGGATCGCGATCTTGTCCGAGTTCCAGTAGCTGTAGGCCGTGCTGGCCACCCCCAGGCCGGCGAAGAGCCAGAGGAAGCTGCCGCCGTCGACCAGGGCACCGACCCCGAGCAGCACGGCCCACATGAACCCGAACAGCGCGGCCGTCTTCAGACCGTTGAAGTGCCGCCGACCACCCACCGTGCCTCCCTCATGCGTCGATGCCAGGTCAACGCACCGATCGCGCGGAGCGTTCCCTCAGGCCTCGCCGCGGATGATCGCGAGCATCTCCTCGCGCGGGACGACCTTGACCCGCTGACGGCCGTGCGGCTCGCCCAGGGACTGCTCGTAGGCGTCCAGCAGCATCCACCCGGACCACTCGACGTGGCCGACCCCACGCTCGGCGAGGTACGCCGTCACGGCCTCGGGGTCACGCTCGGGGGCGCGGTCCAGGGCCGGGACGTCGGCGACCAGGTGCTTGATGGTCTCGGTCGCGTCGGACTTGGTGTGCCCGATCAGCCCCACCGGTCCTCGCTTGATCCATCCGGTGGTGTAGACCCCCGCCATGGGCTCTCCGTCGGCCTGGACGACGCGGCCCTCGCGGTTCGAGATGACCCCGGCGACGTCGTCGAAGGGCAGCCCGGGCAGCGGCGAGCCGAAGTAGCCCACGGCCCGGTAGACGGCCTGCACGGGCCAGTCGTGCATCTCCCCCGTGCCGGCGACCGTGCCGTCCCCGGTGAGCACCGTGCGCTCGGTCCGCAGACCCGTCACGGCCCCCTCCCCCAGCACCTCGACCGGGCGGTGCAGGAAGTGCAGGTGGATCCGGCGGCTCGCGGTGAGCTCCTCGGGCTCCTTGAGGGTCCAGTCCGTGAGGGTCTTGACGACCTGCTTGGTCTGGTTCGAGGAGTGGATCGAGGCCATCGAGCCCTCGTCGAACTCGAAGTCCTCGGGGTAGACGATGACGTCGACGTCCGGCACGTGGCCCAGCTCGCGCAGCTCGAGGGAGCTGAACTTGGCCTGGGCCGGACCGCGCCGCGCGAAGACGTGCACGTCGGTCACGGGGTTGGCGATCAGGCCCTGGTGCACGTTGTCCGGGATCTCGGTGGGCAGCAGGTCCTCGGGGTGCTTGGCCAGCATCCGCGCGACGTCGAGGGCCACGTTGCCCGCGCCGACGACGGCGATCTGCTCGGCCTCGAGGGGCCACGTGCGGGGCACGTCGGGGTGCCCGTCGTACCAGGAGACGAAGTCCGCGGCCCCGTAGGAGCCGGGCAGGTCGATGCCGGGGATCCGAAGGTCCGCGTCCCGGATCGCCCCGGTCGAGAAGATGACGGCGTCGTAGAAGCGCCGCATGTCCTCGAGGTCGAGGTCGGTGCCGTAGTCGACGTTGCTCAGCAGCCGGATGTCCCCGCGATCGAGGATCTTGTGCAGCGCCACGATGATCTGCTTGATCCGCGGGTGGTCCGGGGCCACGCCGTAACGCACCAGGCCGAACGGGGCGGGCAGGCGCTCGAAGAGGTCGATCGAGACCTCGACGTCGGCCTTGGACAGGATGTCGGCGGCGTAGATGCCGGCGGGACCAGCACCGACGATGGCGACGCGCACAGGAGTGCTGCTCACGGCGGGGAAACACCTTCCGGAGGAGGGGCGGGGCGCGCGGGCACGCCCCGGGACGCTCGGGCCAGTCTAGGCGCGACCGGGGGGTGGGCCGGGCGTCGACCACCAGCCGGTGGCTCGCCGTCCCCGTCACCGGGAGGGCGTAGGTTCACGCTCGTGGATCCGCGACCGGCAGCCCAGGCCCTCACGCCGGCCGACGCCCCAGGCCCCGACCGCTGGGGACTGGCCCTCGGGGTGAGCGCCTACCTGCTGTGGGGGTTCCTGCCCCTCTACTTCCCGCTGCTCGAGCCCTCGGCACCGATCGAGGTGGTCGCCCACCGGATCGTGTGGTCCCTGCTCTTCTGCGCGGTCGCCCTGCTCGTCACCCGGGGCGGGCGCACCTTCGCGGCGGCGGTCCGCGACCTCCGCACCCTGGTGACCCTGGCGACGGCGGCGGTGCTGGTCGCGACCAACTGGCTCGTCTTCGTGCACGGGGTGCTCTCGGGGCACACGGTCGACGCGGCCCTCGGCTACTACATCAACCCCCTGGTCACGGTGGCCCTCGCGGTGCTGGTGCTGGGTGAGCGCATGCGGCGCGCCCAGTGGGTGGCGCTGGGTATCGGCGCGCTGGCCGTCGGGGTCATCACCGTGGGCCTGGGCCGGTTGCCGTGGGTCGCCCTGGCCCTGGCCGGCACCTTCGGCCTGTACGGCCTGATCAAGAACCGGGTGGGCCGGACGGTCCCGGCCGTGACCTCCCTCGCGGTCGAGACCGCCGTGCTGACCCCGGTGGCCCTGGTCTACCTGCTGTGGCTCGGCTCGGTGGGCCTGGGGACCTTCGCCCAGCACGGGACCCCGCACGCCCTGGCCCTCGCGGGCACCGGGGTCATCACCGCGGTGCCGCTGCTGCTCTTCGGAGCCGCGGCGCGCCGCCTGCCGCTGAGCGTGATCGGTCTGCTGCAGTACGCGGCCCCGACCATGCAGTTCCTCGTCGGGGTGCTCGTCTTCCGCGAGGAGATGCCCGCGCTGCGGTGGTGGGGCTTCGGCCTGGTGTGGTTGGCCCTGGTGATCCTCACGACCGACGGCCTGCGCACCGGGCGCCTCGAACGCATCGCACGACGGACGACCCCCGCCACCTGAGCCCGCGGCCCTGGCTCAGCCGGTCGGAGCTGCGGTCCCCGCGGCGTCGTCGGCGTCCTCGAGCCGCACGGTGAACCCGTGGTCGCCGATCGCCACCGAGGCACCCGCCGGGAGGCGGACCTGCTGGTCAGGGGCACACAGGATCTGCTGGCCGTCGTCGAGGGTGACCACGGTGCCGTTGGTCGAGTCACGGTCCTTGATCCAGACCGTCCCGCGCTCGACGCCGACGGCGAGATGGGTCTTGGAGACCGAGCGGGCCGGGTCCTCGATCGTGATGAGCTGGTCGACGTGCTCCCCCGCGCGGGGCGACGGGTTGCGGCCGATGAGCACCGAGCCGGACACGGGCATCCGTCGCCCGTCGGTCAGGTCGAGCACCACGGTGGGACCCGCGGCGTGCGGGACCTCGGGAACCTTGCCCCGGGCGGGCCGCAGCCGCGTCATCTCGACGTCGTCGGCCAGCGGACTCGTCGCCGCAGGAGTCTGCGACGCCGGGGGCTGCGATCCGGGACGCTCGACGGGCGGGGTCTGCGGGGCGGGGCGCTGCACGGGGATCTGACCCGTGGCGTCGTCCGCCTCGGGCTCGGCCGGGTCAGCAGCGGACGGGACGGCGCCAGCACCCGTGGAGGGACGACCGGCGACCGGTCCCGGGCCCGCCGCTGCGGGTGGGGGCTCTGCCGTGCTCCGGCTTCCCGGGATCGACGAGATGAGGCCGTCGTGGGTCGGCTGATCCCTCGGCGGCGAGGCCGGGACGGGCGACGCAGGGGCAGGCGGGGCATGGGCAGGCGGGGCATGGGCAGGCGGGGCAG
>NZ_JALPKN010000230.1 GCF_023630195.1 Actinotalea sp. C106
AGCCGCCCGCCGACGCCCCCAGTGCCCTCGAGGCGCCGACCGCCAGCGGGCGGATCGACAGCGCCGAGCCCGGGGCCGTCTTCGCCCACCGCCACGGGTTCGTCCTCGAGCAGGCCGAGCGCTACAGCGTGCTGGACCTGCCCGTCGCCCCGGAGCTGCTCGACCGGATGCACGCCGAGGCCGCCGGCCGGGCCGGCCCGGACTACCGCCTGCACGCCTGGCGCGACCACCTGCCCGAGGAGTGGCTCGAGCACTTCGCCGTCCTCGAGACGCGGATGTCCACCGATGCGCCCTCCGCAGGCCTCGAGATCGAGGAGGACGTCTGGGACGCCGCCCGGGTGCGCGCCGCCGAGGAGCGGATCGCCGCGGCCGGGCACGCGTTCCTCGTGGTGGCCGCCGAGCACGTGCCCACCGGGGCCCTCGCGGCCTTCACCATGGTCGAGATGCCCCACGAGCGACCCGCCGTCGTGTTCCAGGAGGACACCCTCGTGCTGCGGGAGCACCGCGGACGCCGCCTGGGCATGCTCGTCAAGGCCGACATGCTGCGACGCCTGGCCGCCTCCCACCCCGCGGCGGAGCGCGTCCACACGTGGAACGCCGAGGAGAACCGTCACATGCTCGCGATCAACGTGGCCCTCGGCTTCCGCCCGACCGGCGTCTCCGGCGAGTGGCAGAAGCACCTGACCTGATCGTGTAGCGAGCTACCCGCGCTCCGGCCTCAGGGCAGCCGAGGTCTCGACGGCGACGGTGAGCGGATCAGTCAGCTGTCGACCCAGCAGGTCCACGAGGTCAGAGGTGGTGCCGTCCAGGAACCCGTGGCGGACGCTGGTGGCGATCGAGACGAGCATCGGCGGCTGGAACGGCAGCAGGGTGCCGTCGGCGAGCAGGCGGCTGCGGTACTCGGCGAGCCCGCAGGGTGCCCGAGGGCGCCACCCAGGTGCGGGGTGGTCAGCGGCGCGAGCACCCCGGTCGCCCGGGAGGCGGCCTCGAGCACCTGGTCGGAGAGCCGTCGGCGTCGATCAGCAGCTTCGGCACGTCGGACTTGCGTACCCGGCGCCCGGGGGCGCAGGTCCGACGTGACGGGGCGGGTGCGGCGCCGGGCGGACGGGACCGGCGTCGTGGCTCAGACGCTGAACCTGTCGGCCAGCTGCTGCAGGTGGGCCGAGAACTGGGCCAGCTCGACCACCGCCTTGTTCGACTCGGCGATCGTGGCCGTCATCACCTGGGTGGCGTCGGCGATCCCGCTGATGTTGCCGGCGATGTCCCCCGAGCCCGCGGCCGCGTCGGCGACGTGGTGGCTCATCTCCCGCGCGGTGGTGGTCTGCAGCTCCACGGCCGAGGCGATCGAGGTCTGGTAGTCGTTGATCTGCCCGATGACCTGCGAGACCTCCTCGATCGCCTGAACGGCGCTCGCGGTGTCAGCCTGGATGGTCTCGATCCGGCGCGAGATGTCCTCGGTCGCCCGCGCGGTCTCGCTGGCCAGCTCCTTGACCTCGGTGGCCACGACCGCGAACCCCTTGCCGGCGCTGCCAGCCCGGGCGGCCTCGATGGTCGCGTTGAGAGCCAGCAGGTTGGTCTGCTCGGCGATGGAGGTGATCACCTTGACGACGTCGCCGATCTCCCGGCTGGAGGCCCCGAGCTTCGTGACGGTCGCATTGGTCGCCGCCGCGGCCTGCACCGCCCGGTGGCCGACGGAGGCGGCGTCTGCGGCGCTGGTCGCGATCTCGCGGATGGAGGCCTCCATCTGCTCGGTGCCCACCGCGACGGTCCGCACGTTGCTGGACACCTCCGACGCCGAGGCGGCGACGGCCGTCGCCTGACCGGAGGACGCCTCGACGCCCGCGGAGATGGTGCCGAACACCTGGTCGATGCGACGACTGGTCGCCGCCAGGACGACAGCCCCCTCCCCGACGTCGCCCAGGACCGTGCCCACCCGCTCCAAGACGGTGTTGACGTAGGGCCCCATCTCGCCGAGCCCGTCCTTCGACGCGCTGCTCAGTCGCCGGGTCAGGTCCCCCTCGGCGACGGCCGCGAAGAGGGCGACCGCCTCGGCCATCGGACGGGTGATGCTGCGGGTGATGAACCAGGCGACCGTCCCCGCGACCATCGCGGCGCCGGCGCAGAGCAGGAGCATGACGAGGAGGAAGTTCTGTCCGACCGACCGCGCCGCAGCGGCCTCCTGGGCGTTCATCTCCTCCTCCAGGTCGATGAGGACGTTGATCGCGGCGAGCCAGTCCCGGAACATCGGGGCGGCCTCCTGCTCGAGCAGCTGCCGGGCCAGGCCGTCCTGCCCGGCTAGGGCCAGCCCGGTCACCTCCTCGATCAGCGGGAGCCCGACGGCCTCGACCCGGTCGATCTCCGCGAGCGCCGCCACCTCGTCCGCGCTGACCGCCGCACGGTCCTCGAAGAGCACCGCCATCTCGGCTGCCGACTCCGCGTAGGCGGCGGCCAGCGCCTCGATCTCCGCGATCGGGGCGGCCGCCGCCTCGGGCGAGGACGCCAGCACGACGTCGCGGAGGCTGATCGCACGGTCGTGGACGCTGCCGCGGAAGTTGATGGCGTACCGCTGCTTGACGCTGTTGACGTCGTTGATCGTGGTCAGGCGGCTGTTGATCGTCTCGACCTGGCTGACCCCCACCGCAGTCACGACGAGCATGTTGAGAACGACGACGAGGACGGCGACGGCGATCCGGTGACCGACGCTGAGACGGGACAGACGCATGACGATCTCCCAGACCTGGATGGTGGTGGACACTCGCCCTACTCATCGGCAGGCGCCTGTGTAGTTGAATGTTTGAGCAAGTTGCGTTTCTCCCGGCCGGCCCGCCCTTCGCGAACGGGACCTGGCGGAACATGGACTCTCAGCGCGCGGAACGCCCCGTCGACAGGTCGGCGGTCCGCACCCCCCTGCGTGGCAGTGGTGGCCGACGTCGTCGTCGGCGCGGCGCCCGCGGAGGGCGCGACGGTCGGGAGGAGCAGGGCGAGCGCAGCGGCGGTCAGCGCCGTCCGCCGCACGGACGAGCGGGTGGCCGTTGTCATAGAAGGACCACTTCGTCGGGAGTCGGGCGAACGGCACGATGTCGCAGGTCGACAACGGCGCGCCACGCGTATCCGACGTACGGTTCATACCGGGCGCCCGATCAGCCCCCACGGTGAACGGCGTCTAGCGTCCAGCGGCCCGACCTCACCCCAGCCGCGGCACCGCGTCGACGTCGACCGTGAGCCGGACGTGCTCCCCCGGCCCGACGACGGCACGGTCCGGGGCGCTCGGCTCGACCACCGTGACCGGTCCGATCCCCTCGACCTCGACCACGATCTCGACCACCCCGCGCCGGAACCCCGCGCTGCGCACCGTCCCGCGCAGGTCCCCCGCCGGGTCGAGCCGCAGGGAGCCGGGGCCGAGGGCCACCAGGGCGTCGTCCTCGACCCCGGCCAGCACCCCGGCCGGCACGAAGGCCTCGTAGCCGAGGAACTCGGCGACCCGCTGCGAGGCCGGGCGGTGCCACAGGTCCACGGGCCGGGCGACCTGCAGCAGGTGACCGAGGTCCATCACCGCGATCCGGTCGGCGACGGCGAAGGCCTCGTCGTGGTCGTGGGTCACGAAGACCGCCGTCGTGCCCGTGGTGGTCAGTGCCTCACGCACCTCAGTCGCGAGACGCTCGCGCAGCGCACGGTCCAGGGCTGAGAGCGGCTCGTCGAGGAGCAGCAGCCGGGGCCGCGGCGCGAGGGACCGGGCCAGCGCCACGCGCTGCCGCTCCCCGCCCGACAGGGTCGAGACCGCGCGGTCGGCGAACCCGCCGAGGCCGACCAGCTCGAGCAGCTCGGTCACCCGCTCGCGGCGCCGGGCCCGCGGCTCCCCTGCCATCTCGAGGCCGAAGGCCACGTTCGCGGCCACGTCCCGGTGCGGGAACAGCTGCCCGTCCTGGAACATCAGCCCGAACCCGCGGCGGTGCACCGGCACCCCGGCGAGGTCCGCGCCGTCCCAGGTGATCGACCCCGAGGAGGCCGGCTCGAGCCCCGCGACGGCCCGCAGCAGGCTCGACTTGCCGCTGCCCGAGGGCCCGAGGAGCCCCAGCACCTCACCGGGCTCGACGTCGAGGCTCAGCCCGTCGACCGCGGTCGCCGTCGTGCCGTCGTCGTCCCGGTAGTGCACGACGAGGTCACGCACGGCCAGGCCGCGGCCGCCCGGGGTGGTGTCGGACGGGTGGGTGGGTGACGGGTGCTGCGGTGTCATCAGAACTCCCCTGCCGCGCCCGCGCGCAGCCGTTCGGTCAGGGCCATGACGCTCGCGGTCACCAGGGCCAGGAGCACCGAGGCGGCGAGGGCCATGCCGAGGTTCTCGGCCCCCGGGCGTCCGATGAGGCGGAAGATCACCACGGGCAGGGTCGGTCGGTCGGGCCGGGCCAGGAACGACGTCGCGCCGAACTCCCCGAGGCTGACCGCGAAGGCCAGGCCCACCGCCAGCCCGAGGGAGCGCGCGGCGATCGGCCAGTCCACCAGGCGCAGCACCCGCCCCGGGGAGGCGCCGAGCACGGCGGCGGCCTCGTGGAGCCGGTGGTCGATCGCGCGGAGCACGGGCAGCACGGTACGCACCACCAGCGGGGTCGCGACCACGGCCTGCGCGACGGGGATGAGCAGCGGGTGGGTGCGCAGGTCGACGTCGAGCCCGAGGGGACGGTCCAGGGCGATGAGGAAGCCGAACCCGACGGTCACGGCCGAGACGCCGAGGGGCAGCATGAACACCGCATCCAGGGCCCGGACCGCCCGTCGCGTCCCCCGCCCCCGCGGCCGGCGCGAGACCACCAGGGCCACGAGCCCGCCCACCACCACCGCCATGACGGTCGCGTCCACCGCGATGCGCAGGGAGTTCAGCCCCGCCTCCCACACGGTCACGCTCAGCGCGTTGCTGCCCCCCGTGGTGCCCAGGTTGACGTAGTTGCCCAGGCCCCAGCCGGTCGGCGTCCGGAAGGACCGCACCAGCACCGTGACCAACGGCAACGCGAGCAGCACCACGACGACGACGGCGGTCACCCCGACCGCGAGCAGGTCGCCGACGCTGCGCTCGGGTCCGCGCAGGGCGAGCCGGCGGTGGGCCACCCGCTCGGGGCGGCCCAGCTGCAGGGCGC
>NZ_JALPKN010000231.1 GCF_023630195.1 Actinotalea sp. C106
AGCTCAGCACCGGTGCGCGCAGCCCGGCGTCGCGCAGCGTCAACGCCTCGCTCAGGGCGGTGACGCCGAGCCACGTCGCGCCCGAGGCCAACGCGGTGCGCGCGACGTCGACCGCACCGTGCCCGAACCCGTCGGCCTTGACCACGGCCATCAGGTCCCCACGCACCCGCCCGGCCAGCAACCGGCAGTTCGCCGCCACCGCGCTCAGGTCGACGCACAGCTCGGCAGCACCAGCACCTCGCTCGCCCCGGTGGGTGACCGGTGCCGGGAGGGTGGCTGGGCGGGTCACCTGCCCGCCCCGGAGAGCACTGAGGCGCCGCACGACGACGTGGCTGCGACCGGCGACGTGGTCCCGACCGGACCGTACCGGGCGGCCGGAGCGCCGGTCGTCAGCGCCCAGTACCGGTCGCCGTAGCTCCAGTGCCACCACTCCGTGGGGTAGTTGACCAGGCCGGCATCACCCAGCGCCCCTGCGAGGACCGCGCGCAGCGTCCGCGCCCGGGTCCCGATCTCGCGGCTGGCGGTGTAGCACCGGCCGCCGGACGCCTCCGGAGTCGCGTCGATGGGTGTGCCCATGTCCAGGTCGGCGCCACCGGACCGGGTCAGGGTGAGATCCACGGCCGCTCCCGCGACGTGCGGTGCAACAGCCACGGGGGCCACGAACCGGCTGACCAGCCGCTCGTGCTCGGCCGCTGACGCACCAGGGTGGGCCGCCGCGACCTCGGCGGCGTAGGACGCGATGATCGCCCGCTGCTCGGCCACGGGCCGGTAGCCCTCCTGGACGCGGAGCGCCAGGCCGGCCGGCAGCGCTGCTCGAGCAGCGGCCAGCCGATCGGCGACCCCGGAACGGACCAGAGCACCGGCCGGTCCGAACTCGGGTCCCAGCTCCACCAACGGCTCGGCGCACTCGAGGACAGGAACGGCGGAGACTCTGGGGTCGCTGAGCAAGATCACACGAGCAGCATCGCCACCGCGCGCTCCCCTCGCCTCCACCTCTGGTACCGGTCACCGGTACCAGAGGGCCGGCGGAACCACGCCGGCACCCTGGGGTCCCGAGGCACCAGCCGGGCGGACGAGGCCACGTCTCCGGACACCGCCGGGTTTCACCCACGGAGGTCGAGGGCCTTGTGCGGCGAGCGCATATGCTCGCGCCGTGAAGCGGACTGAACGGCTGTCAGGGACGTGGGCGCGCGCCGCCGTGGTCATCGCTGCGAGCTTCCTGGGCGGGATGCTGACCTTCTTCGCCCAAGGTCTCCTTCCCGACGCTCTGACCTCCTTCGCGAACTCCGCGTCCGGCTGGACCCTCGTGACCGTGCTCCTGCTGGCGTGGGCTCGGGTGCCCACCGCGCTCGCGGCGGTGCTCGGGGTCGCGAGCTTCGCCCTGCTGACCGTGGGGTACTCCGTCTCGGCCCAGATGCAGGGTCTGTACTACAACCCGACGTTGTTCGTGGTGGTGGGTGTCGTGGTCGGTCCCTTCATCGGGGTGGCGACGAGCTGGTTGCGGGCCGAGTCCGGCTGGCGGGCCGCCGCGGGCACAGCACTGCTGGCCGGGATCGGCATCGGCGAGGCCGTCTTCGGGCTGACCGCCGTCGCGGACACGACCAGCCCTGTCTACTGGACCCTGATCGGGGTGGTCGGGCTCGGACTCCTCGTGGGGATGCTGGTACGGCGTATCCACGGCGTCGTCCTGGTGGTGCTCACCGTGGCCGGGACCGCTGCCGTCGCCGGCGCCTTCGTCGCTGCCTACAGCGCGCTGGGAGCCGCTCCCCTCTCGTGACCCTGGCCGTCGGACGGTCCGACCGGAGAGATCACGGCGGCAGCGGGGCTCACATCTCCAGCACGACCATCCCGCCCGGCTCGAGGTCGACCTCGCGGTCAGTCCCGCCGTGCACGGTCGTGGTGATCGCCTCGTCGGTGGTCGAGACGACGACGAGCCGCCCCGAGGCCGGGAAGGCCGCGACCTCGGCGCGCGGGTCCGCCGACCACCAGCCGGTGCGCTCGGCCCCCGCGGCCCAGAGGATCGCGTTCTCCAGACGACGGGTCGCGCCGGCCCCGTGCCGGTGGTCGGCCAGGTAGACGGCCCGGCCCTCGCCGAAGGAGGCCGCCGTCGCGACCGGGGTGCCGCCGTCGGCCGCGAGGACCGTGACGTCGCTGCGGGTGAGGAACACGCCGGGCTGGAGGCCGAGCCCGCCGTCGTCGGCCCCGTGGGCGAGGACCGCGTGACCCTCGGCGAGGTCGAAGGTGCGGCGCATCAGGCGGATGCGGTCTCCGGTGTCCTGGTCGACGCCGAGCACGTCGGCGAGCTGGAAGAACCGCGTCGAGTGGGCCGTGGCCGAGGGCTGCCCGAGCCCGACGAGCCCGCCGCCCCGCGCGACGAAGGCCGTCACCGCGGTGACCAGCGCAGGGTCCGCCCACGCCTCGCCACCCGACCATGCCGAGCCGGCGTCCCCGGCGTTGATGAGCACGTCGACGTCGTCGGGGACCCCGCCCGCGGCGACCTCGGCCAGGGAGTGGAAGGTGACCTGCAGCGGCAACCCCGCGAGGGACTCGAGCACGTGCAGCAGTGTGAGCTCGGGGTTCTCGTGCAGGTGCCCCGAGGTGGTCCAGGTGCGCAGCGAGCCCCACGCGGTCAGGACGCCGACCCGCACGGGCGAGGTGTGCGGGGCGCCGTCGGCGTGCAGCTGGCGGATGAGGCGGTGCTCGTCGGCGACCTGGGCGATGTAGTCCTGGAAGTCACCGAACGGCTCGGTCAGGCTGAGGTAGCCGCCCAGGCCGATGCGGTCGATCGGGGCGCGCAGCAGGGCCCGGCGCAGGGTGGTCCAGTACGCGCGGGCGTCCGACGTCGGGTCCCCGCCCTCGGCGAAGGTGGGCTTGCCCTCGAGGTCGATCGGGAACAGGTACGGGTGCAGCCGCAGCTCGTGGGTCGGCACCTCGGCCCCCGCGCACAGGCGGGCCTCGTAGCCGGAGAAGACGGCCTTGATCAGCCCGTCGAAGCCGTACTCGGTGAACCGCCCCGAGTAGGGCTCGAGCCCGACCCAGGAGTCGTCGTAGAAGACGTAGGCCTTCTTGCCGTGCCGGTGCACGACGTCGACGCACGCCTTGCCGAGCTCGAGGACGAAGTCCTGCGTGAAGGTCATCCAGGCGCGGTAGACATCGGACGGCGGGTTGTGGGTCGAGGTGTAGCGCCCCGCGTTGACGAAGTCCTCCGCGGTGATGGTGCGGCCCGTGGTCGCGGTGAACTCGCGCAGGGCGATCGGGTTGACGGTGAAGTCGTAGGAGCCCCAGTCGGCGTAGACGTGCGGCAGGGCAGGGTCGTCCCCCCAGAACCACGCGAAGTTGTAGAACAGCGAGGTGAATCGCACCACCGTGGTGTCGGGGTGGTCCACGCACCACTGCTCGAGCCAGGCCAGCAGGTGCTCGCGGACCTCGGGATGGCGCGGCTCGACGGCCCGCAGGTGCTCGCGGTCCCCCCAGTCGTTGGTCACGTGGTTGTACATCGAGATCTCTTCCCAGATCCGCGTGACCAGGAAGTTCACCGTGTAGCTGTGCCACGGCTCGACGTGACGGACCACCACGCGCCCGCCCTCGACGAGCTCCCAGCGCTCGCGCGGTACCTCCAGGCCCGTGGTGCGGTCGAAGACCTGCCAGAACTCGAGCCCGTCCCAGTCGTTGACGACGAACTGGTCCCGCGAGTAGCCCGCGAGCAGCTCGATGGTGACCTCAGGGCCCGTGGCCGTGACGGGGGTGGTCATGAGGAAGTTCTGCTGGAGCTTGTCGGGGTTGGCCTTGGCCCAGTCGTTGTCCTCACGGATGAGGCACAGGGTCGAGTAGATGCCGTGGCCCGAGTCGAGGATCTCCCGCGAGAGGCTCGTCCCGTCCGAGTCCCGGATGACGTCGGCCCCCCACCGCTCCGCGAGGGCCAGGGTGAGGTCCTCGTGCCCGGCCTCGCCGGGAAGGGTGAAGCCGCCAGCAGTCGTCGTCATCGATACTCCTCGTCGAGTCCTTTAAAACGTTTCATAGCGTACGACGACGACCGGTCCGAGCGCCACGTCCGACCACGACGCGACCCGGGCGGCGCGCCACGTCAGCACCCGGCGCCACCCACCTGCGACGCCCGTCCGCACTCTCCCCGGGCCGGCCTCGAGCCCGGCTCACGAACATCGGGGTCGA
Source organism: Actinotalea sp. C106 (assembly GCF_023630195.1). Taxonomy (GTDB): domain Bacteria; phylum Actinomycetota; class Actinomycetes; order Actinomycetales; family Cellulomonadaceae; genus Actinotalea. The sequence goes on from NZ_JALPKN010000231.1 coordinate 4,171, forward strand.
TCAGGGTCAGATAGTGACCCTGATCGACCCCGATCACCGACGGCCACCTGGCCGCTGCCCCCCGGTCGCCCCGTGGCCCAGCCGCGTCCCAGGTCCGGCCGCCCCTCTCGCTCGGCCCCGGCATCTGGCCCACCTGGAGATCAACGGGGTCGACTCGGGTCGCATAGCCACCCCGATCGACCCCAATCACCCGCCCGCGCGCTCATCCGCACCCCGGCCCAACCCGGCCTCGAGCCCGGCATCTGGCCCACCTGGAGATCAACGGGGTCGATTCGGGTCGCATAGTGACCCCGATCGACCCCGATCTCGTGAAGCGCGCGGTGTGGAGCTGGCGGAGTGGCTCGATGCTGGCGCGAGGGGAGCGCCGGGAGGGGTGCAGCGGCAGGGACCGCGGCGCTAGACCGTGACGTACCGCTCGCCGACCTCGACCCCCGCAGCCAGGGTGTTCCCGGGGCCGGCGAGGGGGCAGGCCCAGGCGGGGTCGTAGGCGCAGGAGGGCTGGTAGGCGAAGTTGAGGTCGACGACGAGCTCGGCCCCGGCCCTCTCGAACCCACCGTGGCTCGGGCCGTCACCACCCCCCGCGCCGCCGCCCAGGTCCGCCCCCTTGATGGTGTCGAGCAGGTACCGCCCGCCGCCGTAGGAGCCCTCGGCCGGGTCCTTGACGGGCAGGAACAGCCCGCCGCCGTACCCGCTGAGCCACCACAGGTCCAGGCCGCCGAGCTCCCCGAGCTCGACCCGCCCGACCCGGTCCATGCCCACCACGCCATCCGTCCCGGTGGGCACCTCGCGCCTCGCAGGCTCGACCTCGCGGTCGACGGGCACCACGAACCGCAGCGCCGGGTCGTACTCGGCCACCACGGGCCCCGCCCACGAGCCCCGGGCCTCGATCGGCACCGGGGAGGCGGGGTGCTCGAGCAGCAGCGCGGCCCGGGCCGACACCC
>NZ_JALPKN010000232.1 GCF_023630195.1 Actinotalea sp. C106
CGTCGGGCTCGCTCAGCGCACGGGCGAGGGCCAGGTCGGGCGCGCCGTCGTCCCCGGCGAAGGCCGAGCTCGGCGGGAGCGCGCGGCCGGAGCTCACGCCCGTCCGGCGACGTCCAGGGCCTCAGGCAGCGTGAAGGAGCCGGCGTACAGGGCCTTGCCGACGATCGCCCCCTCGACGCCCTCCTCGGTGAGGCCGCGCAGCACGGCGAGGTCCTCGAGGCTCGAGATGCCCCCCGAGGCCACGACCGGGGCCGAGGTCCTCGCGCAGACCTCGCGGAGCAGCTCGACGTTCGGGCCCCGCAGGGTGCCGTCCTTCGTCACGTCGGTCACGACGTAGCGCGGGCAGCCCGCTGCGTCGAGGCGTTCGAGGACCTCCCAGAGGTCCCCGCCGTCGCGGGTCCAGCCGCGCGCGGCCAGGGTCGTGCCACGGACGTCGAGGCCGACGGCGACCGCGTCGCCGTGACGCTCGATGACCTCGGCGGTCCACTGCGGGTCCTCGAGGGCGGCCGTGCCGAGGTTGACCCGGCGGCAACCGGTGGCCAGGGCGCGGGCGAGGGACTCGTCGTCCCGGATGCCGCCCGAGAGCTCGACCTTGACGTCCAGGGCACCGACCACCTCGGCGAGGAGCTCGGCGTTCGAGCCACGCCCGAAGGCCGCGTCCAGGTCCACCAGATGGATCCACTCGGCACCGCCCGACTGCCAGTCGAGCGCTGCCTGGAGCGGGCTGCCGTAGGAGGTCTCGGAGCCGGCCTCTCCCTGGACCAGGCGGACGGCCTGGCCGTCGGCCACGTCGACGGCAGGGAGGAGCTCGAGTCGGGTCATCGTGGGGGTCACCGTTCCTTCAGGCTGCGGACCCAGTTGGTCAGCAGATGGGCTCCGGCGTCGCCGGACTTCTCGGGGTGGAACTGGGTGGCGGCGAGCGGCCCGTTCTCGACCGCAGCGACGAAGGGGCCGCCGTGCGTGGCCCAGGTCACCGACGGGGGCGTGAGCCGACCGCCTCCCAGCGGGGGAAAGCTGCGGGCGGCGTAGGAGTGGACGAAGTAGAAGTACTCGTCCTCGACGCCGTCGAAGAGGACCGAGCCCTCGGCAGGGGTCACCGTGGCCCAGCCCATGTGCGGCACCACGGGAGCGTCGAGCCGGTCCACGACGCCGGGCCACTCCGCGAGCCCCTCGGTGTGCACGCCGTGCTCCTCCCCCGCGCCGAACATGACCTGCATGCCGACGCAGATGCCCAGCACGGGGCGGCCACCGGCGAGCCGCCGGTCGATGATCTGGTCGCCGCGGACGGCGCGCAGGCCGGTCATGACCGAGGCGAACGCACCGACACCGGGGACGACGAGGCCGTCGGCCTCGGCGGCAGCGTGGGGGTCGGCCGTCAGCTCGACCTCGGCTCCGACGCGCTCGAGGGCGCGCACGGCCGATCGCACGTTGCCGAAGCCGTAGTCGAGGACGACGACGCTGGGGGATGTCATCGGGCCGAGTTTACCGGTCCTCGGTCATGCGCGTCGGGCGGCGCGTGCCGCCCCGGCGAGGATCCGGACCGCGCGCCAGCGGGACATCCCCACCGAGGACACCGCCCCGGGCAGGTCCTCGGCCCGGACCTGCCCCAGGAGCAGGGCCTCGACCTCAGCCGGGGCTCCGTCGAGCATGAGACCCGGCGCGATCTCCTCGTCCTGGACCCCCTCGGCCCAGCGGGTCGCGGTCATCTGACCGTCGCGCTGGGTGAGCAGCACGACCGGGGTGTGCTGGAGCAGCTTCGAGATGACCTGGGCCGCCCGCTCGGGCTCGCCCGGCGCGGTCTCGCGGCACACCGCGAGCGCACCGATCGCCGTCGGGACGGCGTCGACAGCGACCTTGCTCGTGGCGCAGGCGGCGGCCAGGCCCTCGGCGACGGCCACCTTGGTCAGCACCACGGCTGCCGCCGCGAGCTCCTCGCTCACAGGGCTCCCTTGGTCGAGGGCACGCCGTCGACCCGAGGGTCGGGGGCGACCGCGGCCCGCAGGGCCCGGGCCAGCGCCTTGAACTGCGCCTCGACGATGTGGTGCGGGTCCCGCCCGGAGAGCACGCGCATGTGGATGCAGATGCCGGCGTGGTGGGCGATCGACTCCAGGACGTGCCGCGTCAGGGAGCCGGTGAAGTGGCCGCCGATGAGGTGGTACTCCTGCCCGGCCGGCTCACCCGAGTGCACCAGGTACGGCCGTCCGGAGACGTCGACCACGGCCTGGGCCAGCGCCTCGTCGAGCGGCACGAGCGCGTCCCCGAAGCGGGCGATGCCCGCCTTGTCCCCGAGGGCCTCGCGCAGGGCCTCGCCCAGCGTGATGGCGACGTCCTCGACGGTGTGGTGCGCGTCGATGTGGGTGTCACCGGTCGCCCGGACCGTCAGGTCCACCAGGGAGTGCTTGCCCAGCGCGGTGAGCATGTGGTCGTAGAAGGGCACCGTGGTCGAGATCTCGGTGCGCCCGGTCCCGTCGAGGTCCAGCTCGACGAGCACGGTCGACTCCGAGGTCGCGCGCTCGATCCGCGCGGTCCGGCTGCCTGTGGTCACAGTCCTGCCACCTCCACCAGGGCGTCCTGGAACGCCGTCATCTCCGCCGGGGTGCCGATCGACACCCGCAGCCAGCCCTCGGGGCCCGTCTCGCGGATGAGCACCCCGCGGTCGAGCAGACCTTGCCAGATCACGTGCCGGTCGTCGAACGTCCCGAAGAGCACGAAGTTCGCGTCGGACTCGGCCGTGGTCAGGCCCTTGCTACGCAGCCAGGTGACGGTCTCGTCGCGCGAGCTGCGCAGGGAGCCCACCTGGGCCATGAGGGCGTCCGCATGCCGCAGCGCCGCCCGGGCGACGGCCTGGGTCACGGCCGAGAGGTGGTAGGGCAACCGCACCACGCGCAGCGCGTCGACCAGCTCGCGCGAGGCCGCGAGGTACCCGACCCGGGCACCTGCCAGCCCGAAGGCCTTGGACATGGTGCGTGAGACCGCGAGCCGGGGGTGCTCGGCGAGGAGGGCGAGGGCCGAGGGGGTGCCCTCCCGGCGGAACTCGGCGTAGGCCTCGTCGACCACGACGACGCAGCCCTCGGCGACCTGTGCGGTCGCCTCGAGCACCGCCTCGACCGCGGCTGGCGGCAGGGCCGTCCCGGTCGGGTTGTTGGGGCTGGCCAGCAGGACCACCGACGGCTGCTCGCGGGCGACCAGCTCGCGGACCTGGTCGAGGTCGAGGGAGAAGTCCTCCGCACGACGTCCCGCGACCCATCGGGTCGCGGTGTCCCGGGCGTACTCGGGGTACATCGAGTAGGTCGGCGCGAAGGACAGGGCCGTGCGGCCCGGTCCGCCGAAGGCCTGCAGGAGGTGCAGCATGACCTCGTTGGACCCGTTCGCGGCCCAGACCTGCTCCGGCGCGACCCGGACCCCCGACTCCCGCGCGAGGTAGTCGGCGAGCTCGGCGCGCAGGCCGAGGGCCTCGCGGTCGGGGTACCGGTTCAGACCGCGGGCCGCCAGCGCGACGGCCGTGGCGACGTCGGCCACCACGGCCTCGGACGGAGGGTACGGGTTCTCGTTGACGTTGAGCAGCACCGGCACGTCGAGCTGGGGGGCGCCGTAGGGCTCGAGGCCGCGCAGCTCGGCACGCAGCGGCAGGGTCGCGGTCACGCCAGCGAGTCTAGGCGGGCGTGAGGTCAAGGACGCTCCTGTCCCCCTGCTGGACGAACCCGACCGCGCGCAGGTATCGCTCGGAGGCCTGCATGCCGGGCGAGGCCACGACGCGGCGCGTGCCGAGCTCGGCGAAGGGTCCACCGGGACGGAAGACGAACTCACCCGGGGTGAAGTCGCGGTAGGCGGGCAGGACGTAGTCGAGCACCACCTGCTGCTCCCCCGGTTCCTCCCCCGCGCGCGAGAGCACCACCCCGACCACCTGGTCCCCGGTGCTCACCACGAAGGCGTGCTCGGCACCGCGGACGGCCTCGGGTGTCAGCCCCGGGTTGAAGGCGGCGACGTCGGCCGCGTGACGGTCGAGGAGGTGGGCGAGGAAGGGCTCGTCGGCCGTCATGGGCACGGCGTCGTAGGCCCGGGAGTCGTGGCGCTCGCGCAGGAGCCGCGCGATGATCCACAGGTTGATCGCGGTCAGCGCGACGTTCATCGCGACCATCGGCCACACGCCGATCGCCGCGTTGTAGCCGATGAGGATCACGCAGGCCGTCGTGTTGAGCACCCGGAAGCGCATCACCCGGGTCTGCATGATCGAGAAGACCAGGAAGGCTGATCCGAACCAGCCGATCGCCTCGACCACGGGCACGACGTCCTCCAGGGCTCTGCGGGGCGCCGGTGCGTCCCGTCGGCGCCGATCCTACGGCGAGGCGGGACCGAGCTCCGTCAGCCAGTCGACCACGAGGTCACCGGCGACCTCGGGGTGGATCACCTGGAGGTGGTCGACCCCGGGCAGGAGCACCGTCTGGACCTCGTGGCCCGCGGCAGTCAGTGCGGCGGCCAGCTGCTCGGAGAGCCCGGGCAGCACGACGGCGTCCTCCTGCCCGTGGACCAGGAGGAACGGCACCTCGGGACGGGCCTGCACCCACGTCAGGGGGTTGCCGTCGGCCCACGCCTGCGGGTCCTGGTCGAGCTCGACCCCGAACAGCGGCTCGGCCAGCTCGGGGGTCGCGGCCACGTCGTACGGCCCGGCCAGACCGACCACCGCGTCGGCCGACCGCTCGGGGTAGGGGCAGTCGACCTGGTGACCGGGCTCGAGGGCCACCAAGGCGGCGAGGTGCGCCCCGGCCGAGTGGCCGAGGACCACCACGGGCACCTCGGGGACCTGATCGGCCGCGAAGGCCACGGCGCAGGCGACGTCCTGGGCGGGGACCGGGTACGCCGCCCCCGTCGATGCGGTGCGGTAGGTGATGGTGACGGTCGCGGCGCCGTGCCCGGTCAGGTGCTCGGCGAGCGGGAGCAGCCCAGCGGGGTTCGCGGTGCGCCATCCGCCGCCGGGGACGACCACGACCACGACCTCCGGGCCGCCCTCCTCCGGCAGCACGACCTGGGCCGCGAGCCCACCGCGGAACTCACCCTCGCCCGCCGGGCCGGGGGCCGCACCCGTGGCGCGCAGGCCCGT
>NZ_JALPKN010000233.1 GCF_023630195.1 Actinotalea sp. C106
GGGGAGGGCACCGGCGCGCCCGCCCTCGCCCCGCAGCCGGCCGTGGGCGACATCGACCAGCTCGTCGAGCAGGTGCGGGGCAGCGGGGTCGACGTCTCCGTCGTGCGCATGGGCACCGCGCGCCGCCTGCCCCCGGGGATCGACCTCACCGTCTACCGCATCTGCCAGGAGTCCCTGACGAACATCCTCAAGCACGCCGGCCCGTCCCCCTCGGCCACCGTCATGCTGCAGTGGAAGCCCGAGGCGCTCGTGCTCCAGGTGAGCGACGACGGGCGTGGCGCGGCCGCCGAGACCGACGGTGTCGGCCAGGGGGTGCTGGGCATGCGCGAGCGTGCAGCCATGCTGGGCGGCACGCTCACGGTCGGGCCCCGCCCGGGCGGCGGGTACCGCGTCCGCGCCGAGATCCCGATCCCCCCGCACGAGGAGCACCGATGACCACGACCGACGCCGACCGCCCCACCGTGCGCGTCGCCCTCGTCGACGACCAGCAGCTGGTGCGTGCGGGCTTCCGCATGGTGATCGACTCCCAGCCCGACCTCGAGGTCGTCCTCGAGGCCGGGGACGGCGCCGAGGCCCTGCGCCGGCTCGCGGCGGTCGAGGTCGACGTCGTGCTCATGGACGTCCGCATGCCGACCCTCGACGGGCTGGCCGCGACCGCCCGGCTCACCGCACCGTCGTCGGGCACGCTGCCGGGGTCGCCGGGCGCCTCGGGATCCGTGGCCGGGGGGCCCGCCGGGCGTCCCGTCCCCCGGGTCATCGTGCTCACCACCTTCGACCTCGACGAGTACGTGCTCGCCGCGATCCGCGCCGGGGCCAGCGGGTTCCTGCTCAAGGACGCCCCGCCCGAGGAGATGCTCGCGGCCATCCGCACCGTGCACGCGGGGGACGCGGTGATCGCGCCCTCCTCGACCCGTCGCCTGCTCGAGCACCTCGTGACGGCCCTGCCCGAGGCCGAGGACCCATCGACCGCCCACCCGGGCCTGGGCGAGCTGACCGACCGCGAGCGCGAGGTCCTCGTCCTGATGGCCCGCGGCCGCTCGAACACCGAGATCGCCGGGGACCTCTTCGTGGCCGAGGCCACGGTCAAGACCCACGTGGGGCGGATCCTGTCCAAGCTCGGTGCCCGGGACCGCGTGCAGGCCGTCGTCACGGCCTACGAGGGCGGTCTGGTGCGTCCGGGCAGCTGAGCCCGCGCGGGGTGCACGCCCGCGTCCACGTCCCGCCCAGGGTGGCCTGCCACCGCCGCCGCGTCCGACCAGGGGATGACCCGCCGCGGGCGAGGACCATGCCGGGGCGCGACGCCCCGAGGACCGGGACCTCCGTAGCGTCGAGGCACACGACGACACCCGAGGAGACCCCCCCGTGCCCAGCACACCGAACACCAGCACCACCGCGGTCAGCGCGCGACGCCTGACCAAGGTCTACGGCCAGGGCGAGGCAGCCGTCCACGCCCTCGCCGGGGTCGACGTCGACTTCCAGGCCGGGGCCTTCACGGCGATCATGGGCCCCTCGGGCTCCGGCAAGTCCACCCTCATGCACCTGCTCGCGGGGCTCGACGTCGCGAGCGGCGGGCAGGCCTTCCTCGGCAGCACCGAGATCACCGGGCTCGACGACAACGCCCTGACGCGTCTGCGGCGCGACCGCGTGGGCTTCGTGTTCCAGTCCTTCAACCTGCTGCCCATGTTCACGGCCCGGCAGAACATCCTGCTGCCCCTCGAGCTCGCCGGCGCCCCGGTCGACGAGGCCTGGCTGGGCACGCTCACCGGGACCCTGGGGCTCGACGACCGCCTGACCCACCGGCCGAGCGAGCTCTCGGGCGGGCAGCAGCAGCGTGTGGCGATCGCCCGCGCCCTGATCGCCAAGCCCGAGGTGGTCTTCGCCGACGAGCCCACCGGCAACCTGGACTCGCGAGCAGGGGCTCAGGTGCTGAGCTTCCTGCGCCGCTCGGTCCGCGAGCTGGGTCGCACCATCATCATGGTCACCCACGACCCGTCGGCCGCGGCGTACGCCGACCGCGTGGTGCTGCTCGCGGACGGCCGGATCGCCGGGGACATCAGCGACCCGACGCCTGAGTCGGTGCTCGCGGGCCTGGACGCCCTGCGCTCCCTCGACGAGCCGGCGGTGCGCTGATGCTGCGCCTGACCCTGGCGCAGATGCGCCGCAGCCTGGGGCGGCTGACCGCCGCCGGGATCGCCATCGTCCTGGGCACGGCCTTCGTCGCCGCGACCCTGCTCGCGGGCAACGCGATCACCCGCACCACCTACGACGCCGTGACCGGCTCCTACGCCGATGCGGACCTGATCATCGGCGGCGCGGAGCTCGACGACACCGCGCTCGCCGCAGCCCGCGAGGTGCCGGGCGTGGACGTGATCGACCCCCAGTGGCAGACGTACGTCGAGGTGGTCGGCCGTGACGGGCGCCTGTACACGGCGGCCAAGGCGAAGGCCACGCACCCGGACCTCGAGGCCGAGACCCTGACCGAGGGCGCCCTCCCGTCCGATGCCGAGGAGATCGCTCTCCCGGCGAGCCTCGCCGAGCTGGTCGGCGTGGGGCTCGGCGACACCGTCACCACCCAGCTCGAGATCTGGACCCCGGACCCCGACGACGCCGAGGGCGGCTCGGTCAGCACGATGCGCGAGGACCTCGAGGTCACCGGCCTGCTCGACGACGGGAGCTCGGCGTTCATCGGCATCGGTGGCGCCGCCGTCGCCGACGAGAGCCTGGTGCGCTCCTGGATGGAGGCCCTCGACACCGAGGGGCTGGGCGTCACGACCGGCCAGGCACTCGTCGCCCTCACCCCCGGGACGGACCTGCGCTCGGCGCAGGAGGCGCTGCGCGAGTCGGTGGGCGGCGCCTCCGTCCAGACGGTCGACGAGGCCGCCGAGCAGATCACCGCCGAGCTGACCGGCAGCTCGATGGTCTTCACGGCCATCGTGCTCGGCTTCGCGGCCGTCGCCCTGCTGGTCGCGGGGCTGGTCATCACCAACACCTTCCAGGTGCTCGTGGCCCAGCGCACCCGGACCCTGGCACTGCTGCGCTGCGTGGGTGCCGGGCGCAAGCAGCTCCGCCGCTCGGTCATGATCGAGGCCACCCTCCTGGGCGTCGCCGCCTCGGCGGTCGGTCTGGTGCTGGGGACCGCGGTGGTCCAGGGGGCCCTGAGCGTCCTGGGCCGGACGGCGGTCGACGTCCCCCTGCCCGAGACGGTCACCATCACCCCCGTGGTCGTGCTCGTCCCGATGCTGGTCGGCACCGCGGTGACCCTGCTCGCGGCGATGAGCCCCGCCAGGGCCGCGACCCGCGTCTCGGCCCTCGCCGCGCTCCGCCCGGCCGAGAACCCGCAGGTCTCGACCCGGAGCGGCCGCCTGCGCGCCTGGTTCTCGGGCCTGCTCGTGGTCGGTGGCTTCGGGCTCCTGGCCCTCGGCATGGTCCTCGCCACGAACGTCGACCTCCTGCTCGGCCTGGCCGCGGGGGTGCTGGGAGGTGCGGCCTCCTTCGTCGGGCTCATGATCGCGGCGGTGTTCTGGGTGCCGTGGCTCATCCGTGGGCTGGCCCGGCTGCTCTCGCGCGGCGGACCTGCGGCGACCCTCGCGGGGGCCAACAGCGTCCGGAACCCGCGGCGCACGGCCTCGACGAGCAGCGCCCTGCTGGTGGGCGTGACCCTGGTCGCGATGATGTCGACGGGGGCGGCCAGCACCCGGCACTCCCTCAACGAGGCCCTCGACGAGCAGTACCCCGTCGACGTGCAGGTCGAGACCGTCGGCAACGGGATGAGCTACCCGGCTCTGCCCGCCGCGGTGACCAGCGAGGTCCGGGCCGTCGAGGAGGTGCGCGCCATCGCCGAGACCACCAGGACGATGGTCACCGTCCTCGACGACCTCGACGGCGCGATGACCACGCTGGAGACCTTCGAGGCGACCGCGATCGACCCCGCCCTCGCCCGGGAGGTGCTGCGCACCCCTGACTACGTCGCGGAGCTGGACGACGCGAGCGTGGTCGTCGCGACCTCCCTCGCCACCAACCTCGGGATCGAGGACGGGCAGGAGCTCACCCTGACCCCGGCGACGGACGAGCAGGGCGCCTCCCCGGGTGCGGAGGTGACCCTCACGGTGGCGACGACCGAGATGCCGAGCTGGGGGCTCATGGTCACGGACCAGACCATGTCGCGCCTGGACCCCGCTGCCCCGGTCAGCGGGCTGTGGCTCGGGGTCACCGACCTCGACGACGCCAACGCGGTGGTCAGCGCGGTCGACGTCGCGGCAGCCGCCTCCGACGTGGGGCTGAGCACCGCCGGGGCGGCGATCGAGCGTGGCTTCTACCAGGAGGTGATCGACACGCTCCTCGCGGTCGTGGTGGGGCTGCTCGGGGTCGCGGTGGTCATCGCGCTGGTCGGTGTGGCCAACACGCTGTCCCTGTCCGTGATCGAGCGGCGCCGCGAGTCGGCGACGCTGCGTGCCCTGGGCCTGTCCCGGCGTCAGCTGCGGGCGACCCTGGCCGTGGAGGGCCTGCTCGTCGCAGCCGTGGGTGCGCTCGCCGGGTCCCTGCTGGGGGTCGTGTACGGCTGGGCCGGGTCGCAGACCTTGCTCGGCGAGATCAGCGCGGTGGGGCTGACCGTGCCGTGGCGTGACCTGGGGCTGGTGCTCCTCGTGGCCCTGGCCGCCGGTCTCCTGGCCTCGGTCCTGCCCGGGCGCAGCGCGGCTCGCACCCCGCCGGTGCAGGCCCTGGGCGTCGAGTAGCTCGACACCCGCCGTCCCGGCGCGAGCAGTCCACAGCACCACGGGCCGTCCCTGCCTCCCCAGGCAGGACGGCCCGTGGTGCTCCCCGGTGGGCCCTTCGCGCTTCCCTCGCGGGATGCGCTTCTCCCTCGCCTCGGTCGACCTCGAGGTCCCTCGCGGCCTGACGGTGCACGAGGCACGGCACCACGCCGCGCGGCTCACGGGAGACCCCCGGGTGACGGTCGAGGCGTGGTCGGTCGAGGGCCGCAGGCTCGACGAGGACCACGTCGCGGGGGTCGTGCCCTGGGTGCACGGCGCGCAGGTCGACCTCGGCGCGCCGGCCCCCGACCCGGCCCTGCTCGTGCACCGGACCGG
>NZ_JALPKN010000234.1 GCF_023630195.1 Actinotalea sp. C106
GCCCGTCACCCCGCACCACGCCACCGAGCGCGGCTGGGCGGCCCGCCTGGGCTACCTGGTGCGCGGTGCGCTGATCGGCCTCGCGGAGATCGTGCCCGGGGTCAGCGGCGGGACGATCGCGCTGGTCGTCGGTGTGTACGAGACCATCATCCGCTCGGCCGGTCACCTGGTGCGGGCCGCGGTCGACGGCGTGCGCGGCCTGGTCCGGCGCGGCGAGGAGCGGGCCGAGGTCCGGGCCCTCGCGGCGCAGAACGCCCGCAAGGTGCGGTGGGGGGCGCTCCTCCCCATCGGCATCGGGATGATCACGGCGGTGATCCTCGGCGCGAGTGCGATCGAGCCCCTGCTCGAGGAGCACCCCGTCGAGTCCCGCGCGCTCTTCGCGGGGCTGATCCTCGCCTCGCTCGCGGTCCCCGCGCGCATGGTCGGCGGTGCCTGGCGTGCGCGCGAGGTCCTGCTGGGCCTGGCTGCGGCGGCCGTGGCCTTCTTCCTCACGGCCATCCCCCCGGCCGCGGACCAGGACCCGTCGATGCTCGTGGTGGGCGTGGCCGCGGCCTTCGCGGTGTGCGCCCTCGTGCTCCCCGGCGTCTCGGGCTCGTTCCTGCTGCTCACGGTCGGCCTCTACGAGCCGACCCTCGCCGCGGTCAACGACCGCGACCTGGGCTACCTCGGCGTCTTCGTCCTCGGGGCGATCGTCGGGCTCGGAGCCTTCGTCTCCGGGCTGCAGTGGCTGCTCGAGCACCACCACCGGGTCACCCTGGTCGTCATGACGGGCCTCATGGCCGGGTCCCTGCGCGCCCTGTGGCCGTGGCAGGACGAGGACCGTGGCCTGCTGGCCCCTGCCGACGACGTCTTGCCGGTGGTGGGGCTGGTCCTGCTCGGCATGGCGATCGTCCTGGGCCTCCTGCTCGCCGAGGCCCGCGCCCGACGGCGGCCGGCCGACGCCCAGCACGTGGCCGACACCCTCGACGTTGACTGAGCCCCCCGCTGACGGTCGTCAGTCCCGCGGGCGAGAGTCCTGGTCGGCCGCCTCGGCGAGGCTCAGCGGCTCGGGACGCCCGGACGTCGCTCGGCGCGAGAAGTGCATGAGCGCACCGATCAGGGCGACGACCGAGAGCACCACGAGCGGGCCGAAGAGCTGGACGGGGGCGGGCTCGAGCCGGTCCTCGGTGGCCAGGGACTCGAGGGTGAGCGCGACCGATGCGCCCACCGTGGTCAGCACCCAGGCCCAGGTCCAGCTCAGTCCGCGACGGCCGATCCGACCGTGCAGCAGCCGGATCCGGGAGCGTCGGCGCAGCTCCCGGTGCAGGAGCAGTGCTCCCGCCAGCAGGTAACCCCCCGTGACGGGGAAGGCCAGCAGCATGATCATCACGGCGTACCCGGCCTGGGTCAGGAACGGGATGAGGTAGGCCAGCGGGAGGGTGCACCACACCGCCGCAAGGGCCAGGGACTCCGCCGTGCTCGGGGCGAGCGGGGGGCCTGCGGCCGGGGAGGGGGCGGTGGTCGGCGGGGTCATCGCTGGTCAGCGTAGTGGGACGAACCGGTAGCCGCCGTGGCCCGTGGTGCGCAGCCCGCCGTCGGGCGCGCGCTCGACCAGGAGCATCTCACCCCGCACCGGCAGCACCATCCGCCCCCCGGCGGCCAGCTGGTCCGCGAGGGCCTGCGGCAGCTCGCGGGCCTCCGCCGAGACCAGGATGCGGTCGTAGGGCCCTGCCGCGGGCAGGCCCAGCACCGCGGGGTCAGCCCGGCGCTCGCGCGCCCAGGGCTGGTCGGTGGGCTGGTTGGCCGCGCCCCAGGCTGCGAGGTCGCGCTCGAGCTCGACGCCGTACACCGTTCCCTCGGGCCCGACGAGGTGGCCGAGCAGCGCCGTGGTCCAGCCCGAGCCAGCGCCCACGTCGAGGACCCGGGCGCCCGGGGGGACGTCGAGCAGGCGGAGCATGGCCGCGACGGTGCTCGGCTGCGAGCTGGTCTGCCCATGACCGATCGGCAGGGGCCGGTCCTCGTGGGCCCGGGCGTGCAGCTCAGCAGGGAGGAACCCCGCGCGAGGGTGCGCCCAGAAGGCCTCGTCGACCCGGTCCATGCCTGTCATCCTCGCACCGGGGATGCCTCCCTGCGGGGAGAGGGTTAGCGTCGGCGGTGTCCTGTCCCTGAGCTGGAGGTCCCTATGGCTACCCGCACCGCCCGTACCGCCTGGAACGGCACCCTCTCGGAGGGCTCCGGCCAGGTCGAGCTGAGCAGCTCGAAGGTCGGCACCTTCGACGTGTCCTTCCCCAAGCGTGCCGCCGAGGACGCCGACGGCACCACGAGCCCTGAGGAGCTGGTGGCCGCGGCCCACTCCTCCTGCTACGCCATGCAGCTCTCGGCCCTGGTCGGCGAGGCCGGTGGCGTGCCGCACAGCTTCGAGATCTCCGCCGACGTGTCGCTCGGCCCGGACCCGGCAGGCGGCTTCCACCTGACCGGCATCCTGCTGACCGTCCGCGCCGAGGTCGAGGGTCTCGACGCGGCCGGCTTCGTCAAGGTCGCCGAGGAGGCCAAGGCCACCTGCCCGATCAGCAAGGCGCTGACCGGGGTCGAGATCACCCTCGACGCCGCGCTCGTCGCGTAGGTCCAGCACGACCGTGCCCCGTCGCGTGATGCGCGACGGGGCACGGTGCTGTCCGGAGCTCTGCTGGCCGGAGCGGCGCTGTCCGGGGACGGTGCTGTCCGGGGACGGTGCTGGGCCGGGTCCTCAGGCCCAGGGGTCCAGGACCACCTTGATGCAGCCGTCGTCCTTCTTCTGGAACGTCTTGTAGAGCTCGGGGCCCTGCTCGATGCCCACGCGGTGGGTGCGCAGGTCGAGCACACCCAGCGGGTCGTCCTCGCGCTCGACCAGGGGCATCAGCTCGGGGATCCAGTGGTGCACGTTGGCCTGCCCCATGCGCACCGTGAGCTGCTTGTCGAAGAGCTCCATCATCGGCATCGGGTCGGCGGCCCCGCCGTACACCCCGGACAGCGAGACCGTACCGCCGCGCCGCACCACGGAGATCGCCGTGTGCAGGGCCGCCAGCCGGTCGATGCCGGCCTTGTCCATGACGGTGCGCCCCACGACGTCGGGCATGAAGGCCGTCATCTTGTGGGTCATCTCGGCCACCGGCGAGCCGTGGGCCTCCATGCCGACCGCGTCGATCACCGCGTCGGGGCCACGGCCGTCGGTCAGGTCCCGGATCGAGGCCGCGAGGTCGTCGTGGTCGCGCAGGTCGAGCACGTCGATGCCGTGCCGCCGGGCCATGGCGAGCCGCTCGGGCACCAGGTCCACGCCGATGACCTTGCTCGCGCCCCGGAAGGCGGCCACGCGCGCGGCCATCTGACCGATCGGACCGAGGCCGAGCACCGCGACCGTGCCGCCGGCGGGGATGTTCGCGTACTCGACGCCCTGCCACGCGGTGGGCAGCACGTCGGACAGGTAGAGCCAGCGCTCGTCGGGGGTGCCGTCGTCGGGCACGACCACCGGGCCGTACTGCGCCTGCGGGATGCGCAGGTACTGGGCCTGCCCGCCGGCGACCTGCCCGTAGAGCTTGGTGTAGCCGAACAGGCTCGCGCCCTTGTGGTGCTCGTGCACCTGGGTGGTCTCGCACTGGGTGGTCAGCCCCTGCCGGCAGTAGTGGCAGGTGCCGCAGGCGATGACGAAGGGCACGACGACGCGGTCGCCGACCTTGAGGCGGGTCACCTCGGGGCCGACGGCCTCGACCACGCCCATGGACTCGTGACCGAGCACGTCGCCCGCGTCGATGAACATGCCGAGGGTCGAGTACAGGTGCAGGTCCGAGCCGCAGATCGCGGTCGAGGTCACCCGGATCACCGCGTCGGTGGGTTCGACGACGGCGGCGTCGGGGACGGTCTCGACGCTGAGCTTCTCGGTGCCCTGCCAGGTCAGTGCGCGCATGGTTGTTCTCCTTCGTTGTTCTGCTCAGGCTCACCCGGTCCGGGGCGCACCGCACCTCGGGAATCGTTCTCACGACGGTTGGGCTCGGCGGCGGTCCGGGCATGGTGGCCCGACGCCACGCGGACCTCCCGGACCCCGCCGTCGCCCCCGTGGCAGGATCGGCCCGTGGCGACCACGACCCCAGCCCCCGGGACGGCCCCTGAGACCGACGAGCTCGTCGCGCAGCTGCGCGCCGTGGTCCGTGGCGAGGTCGACTCCTCCTCCCGTCGCCGCGCCGAGTACTCGACCGACGCCTCCAACTACCGCGTGCCCCCGCGGGTCGTGGTGATCCCCCGGGACGTCGACGACCTGGTCGCGGTCACCGAGGTGGCCCGTGCGACAGGGGTCCCGCTGACGGCGCGCGGGGGCGGCACCTCGGTCGCGGGCAACGCGGTGGGCCCGGGCATCGTCGTCGACACCTCGCGGTACCTCACGGCCATCGGCGAGATCGACCCGGAGGCCCGCACCGCCGTCGTCGAGCCCGGCGTGGTGATGAGCTCGTTGCAGGCCGCGGCCCGCCCGCACGGCCTGCGCTTCGGCCCCGACCCCTCGACCCAGAACCGCGCGACCCTCGGCGGGATGATCGGCAACAACGCCTGCGGTCCGCACGCCGTGGCCTACGGGCGGACGGCCGACAACGTGGTCTCCCTCGACGTGGTCGACGGGCAGGGCCGGCGCTGGACGGCGGGCCGGGGCGACGGCGCCCTCGACGTGGTCCCGGGACTGTCCTCCCTGGTCACGGCGAACCTGTCGACCATCCGCACCGAGCTCGGCCGCTTCGGTCGGCAGGTCTCGGGGTACTCCCTCGAGCACCTGCTGCCCGAGAAGGGCCACGACCTCGCCAAGATGCTGGTCGGCACCGAGGGCACCCTCGTGACGGTGCTGGGCGCGACGGTCTCCCTGGTCCCGATCGCCGACGCCGCGGTCCTCGTGGTGCTGGGGTACCCCGACATGCCGAGCGCGGCCGACGTGGTCCCGGCCCTGCTCGCGCACGACCCCCTCGCGATCGAGGGCCTCGACGCCCGGCTCGTCGACGTCGTGCGGCGGCACCGCGGCGAGGCCCACGTGCCGGCCCTGCCCCCAGGGGCCGGCTGGCTCA